>CAYMEB010000004.1:0-60485 GCA_964389095.1 uncultured Hyphomicrobiaceae bacterium | reverse complement strand
GAGTCTAACTTAATTCCTGGTATCGCGATCAGGGGCAGGGCAGGCCCTCGAGGCGTCGCGCCAGCGTGAACTCTACCAGCCTTGTACGACGGCATCGCGCCGTCTCTTTAGCTGTCGAGCTAGGGTCCTGGAAAGGTTGCACCACTTTGCCTGAACGCGACGTGAATGCTGGTCGCTCCCGCCGAAACGCAACTCGAATCGCTGCACCGTTTGAGGTGTGGGAGTTTTTCGGGGCACTGCCTTGGTCCATCTCGGATTCTCAACCGAGCAATAGAGAGGACGATCGCAATGGCTCGCAAAACAGAAGTCGCCGCGCGGTTGCCTGTTCGACGCGGTTTGTCCGAGGTCGAGGCGGCCATATACTTGTCGCTGTCTCCGAGCAAGTTCCGGGACATGGTACAGGACGGCCGCATGCCACAGCCGCGCGAAGCCGACAGCCGGTTGATCTGGGATGTCGAGGAACTCGACGCTGCGTTCAAGGCTCTCCCTCGTCGTGGCGGCGACGTGCTAACCTTCGGGGCGAATGGCGACAGTTGGGATGACTATGCATGACCGTGATCAAGCTCAGGCACATTGACCGTTTCCGAGATCGGCATGGCAAGCTGCGTCACTTCTTTCGCCGCGGCAAAGGGGTGCGGGTGCCTCTGCCGGGAGTTCCCGGTTCGTCTGAGTTCATGAGCGCCTACAATGCAGCGCTGCAAGGCGAGAGGCCGGTCGGAGGGTCGCTGGTCGACAGGCGGTCGCCCCCAGGTACCATCAGCCGACTGGTGGATGACTACTTCGGCAGTCCGGAATTCCTGGCACTCAAGGCGTCAACGCAACGTGCCTATCGCGGTGTGATCGAGCGCTGGGTGCATGACGAGAAGATCGGTCATCGGTTAGTGCGTGAATTGCGGCGTGAGCACGTCAGCAAGATGATGGCGAAGCGGTCCAAAACGCCCGGTGCCGCCAATGACCTCCTGAAGAAGATCAGGCTCTTGATGAGCTTCGCCATCGTCAATGATTTTCGCCGTGATGATCCGACACTGAAGATGCGACGGTTCAAGAGCGGCGAGTTTCACACCTGGGTCGAGGACGAGATCGCGACCTTCGAGGAGGCATGGCCGGTTGGCAGCCGCCAGCGCCTTGCGTTCGCGCTGCACCTGTTCACGGGGCAACGGGTGTCGGATGTATCTCATATGAACGATGACGATATCGGTGCCGGACGCATCTCCGTGACACAGATCAAGACGGGAGAGAAGCTGACGATCCCGCTGCATCCTGTATTAGCGACCATCCTGGCTGCAACGCCGACAACACCAGGGGCGCTGCTAAAGACATCGTTCGGCAAGCCGTTCACCGAGAAGGGGTTGGCCAACTTCATGGCCGATGCGATCGGAGCATCGGGTGTCCCCGATCACTGCGTCACTCATGGGCTGCGCAAGGCGGCGGCGCGGCGGCTCGCGGAAGCGGGCTGCACCGTTCACGAGATCATGGCGATCACCGGTCACAAAACGCTGAAAGAGGTCGAGCGCTATACCAAAGCGGCAGGCCAGCAGCGTCTCGCGCAAGCGGCCATCGATCGGCTCCCGATCCGGCTCGCCGGTACGACCTTCCCAAACCAGCTCGATGGTTTGGGAAATGCGGCCGAAAACTTAAGCAACATCAGTGCGTCGGATGGTGGATGGCGCGCCCGGCAGGATTCGAACCTGCGACCACTCGCTTAGAAGGCGAGTGCTCTATCCAGCTGAGCTACGGGCGCTGGGGTCGCGCCTCATATCACGGCATGGCGCGGCAACGCCACAGGTGTGGATCGGCCTGATCGCGCGGCCCGGCGGACGCAGATGGGCCCGGCGACCTGAGGTCGCCGGGCCCGCGTACTGCCCCCGGTTGGGGAAGCCGGATCAGCTGTTGTACGCGCGCTCGCCGTGGTCGACGATGTCGAGGCCCTCGCGCTCCTGATCCTGTTGCGGCCGCAGGCCGACGACGATATCGACCAGCTTGAAGAGGATCGCAGAGCCGATGCCGGACCAGAGCAGCGTCACCGCAACCGCCTTGGCCTGGGTCCAGAGCTGGCCGCCGATCGAATACTCTGCGGCAACCTTGCCGGCCTCGTAGTCGAAGATGCCGGCGCCGCCGAGAATCGGGGCCGCGACGATGCCGGTTCCGAGGGCACCGATGATTCCGCCGATGCAGTGGACGCCGAAGACGTCGAGCGCATCGTCGTAGCGGAAGGCGTTCTTCACCGACGTACAGAACACGAAGCAGACGAAGCCGGCGACCAGCCCGAGGACGATCGACCCCATGGGGCCCGCAAGGCCGGCGGCGGGTGTGACGGCGACGAGGCCCGCGACTGCGCCGGAGACAGCGCCGAGGAGGCTCGGCTTGCCCTTTTCGACTTGCTCGGCGAGCAGCCAGGCCAAGGCCGCCGCAGCCGTTGCCACGAACGTGTTGACCATGGCGAGGGCAGCGGTGCCGCCGGCTTCGAGTGCCGAACCCGCGTTGAAGCCGAACCAGCCGACCCACAGCAGCGAGCCGCCGGTCGCGGTCATGGTGAGGGAGTGCGGAGGCATCGATTCGCGGCCGTAGCCGACGCGCTTGCCGATGATCAGGGCGCCGACGAGACCGGCGATGCCGGCGTTGATGTGCACGACGGTGCCGCCGGCGAAGTCGAGCGCCCCCCAGCGGTAGAGGATACCGGAGTTGGCCGTAGCCGCCGCCAGCTGAGCTTCGCCGGCCGCCTTCTTCGCTGCATCGCTACCGGCGGCCTTGATCGCCTCGGCGGCGACGCCGAAGGCTTCGGGGCCGGCCCAATACCAGACCATGTGCGCGATGGGGAAGTAGATCAGCGTCACCCACAGCGGGATGAACAAGGCCAGGGCGGCGAAGCGCATGCGCTCCGCGAAGGCTCCGACGATCAGCGCCGGCGTAATGCATGCGAACGTCATCTGGAAGGCGATGTAGGCGTATTCGGGAATGACCACGCCGCGCGTGAAGGTCTCGACTGAGCTGTCGGGCGTTATGCCCAGCAGGAAGGCTTTGCTGAGGCCGCCGATGATTCCATTGGCGAGCGTGCCCTCGCTGAAGACGAGGCTGTAGCCGTACATCACCCACAGGATCGCGACGATGCAGACGCAGTAGAGAACCTGCATCAGGATTGACAGCATGTTCTTTGCGCGCACGAGGCCGCCGTAGAACAAGGCCAGCCCGGGGATCGTCATCAGCAGGACGAGGGCCGAGGAGGTCAGCATCCACGCCGTGTCGCCCTTGTTGGGCACCGGCGCAGCGGCGAACGCCGGCAGGGCGGTCGCTAGCAGGATGCACGGCACGGCTCCCCATGCAGTGGATCTACGAAGTACGGCAGATGTCATTGTCAGGTCTCCCCTGGTGTTCGCAAAATCGGGTGTTGGAAGGATCGCGGCGCTCACAGCGCGTTGTCGTTGGTCTCGCCTGTGCGGATGCGCACGGTCTTCTCGACCGGAGACACGAAAATCTTGCCGTCGCCGATCTGTCCGGTCTTCGCAGCCGCTACGATGGCCTCGATGGCGCGGTCGACTCCCGCCGACGGCACGACGACCTCGATCTTCACTTTGGGCAGGAAGCTCACGGCGTACTCCGCGCCGCGATAGATCTCGGTGTGCCCCTTTTGCCTGCCGTAACCCTTCACTTCCGTGACGGTCATGCCCTGCAGGCCTTGGTCGGTCAGCGCCGCTCGCACTTCCTCGAGCTTGAACGGCTTGATGATCGCAGTGATCAACTTCATCGCCACCCCCCGGCTTCTGGCGGGCCTCGGGCGGGATGCCCGAAGCCGACTCGGGTAACGACAAGTCAAGCCGCGTGCCAACTTCAAGCAAATGCAGAAAAAATATTGTATTTCAGCAATTTAAATGACATTTGGGGTCTGACTGCGCACGTTTCGGGCGCCGACAAATGCCTAATAAATAGGCAACAATGGTTATCTGCACATTATTTGAGCTTGAATTCCGTCGAGCGTGGTCTCGTCAACCCCTCCTGAGTGACCGAGGCTACGAGAGCGCCTTCCCTCGTGTAAATCGAACCTCGGCAGAACCCGCGCGCGCCGGAGGCCGACGGGCTGTCCTGGACGTACAGCAACCATTCGTCGGCACGGAACGGCCGGTGGAACCACAGCGCATGGTCGAGGCTGGCGAGCTGGATGTCGGCGTCGAACATGAGCTTGTCATGGGCGATCAAGGCCGTGTCGAGAAGGGTGAAGTCGGACGCATAGGCCAGGACACACTGATGCAGCGCGAATGCGGCAGGCAGGGGGGCCGAGGCGCGCAGCCAGACGTGCTGGACGGCGGTGCGCCGCTTGCGCACGAAGTAGCGTGACAGATCGACCGGCCGCATCTCGATCGGGCGCTCGCGCTGCCAGTAGGCCCTCATGTTTTCCGGGAGGTGCTCGATCATGCGCCGCGCGAGCTCTTTCTCGCTCGGCAGGTCCTCCGGCATCGGCACATCGGGCATTGCGCTCTGGTGGTCGAACCCGTCTTCCGCCTTCTGGAACGAGGCGCTCATCACGAACATGGCCCGGCCGTGCTGGATGCCCTTCACGCGGCGGGTCGAGAAGGAGCCTCCGTCGCGCAGCCGTTCCACCTCGTACACGATCGGCACCTTGGGATCGCCGGGCAGCAGGAAATAGGCGTGGAGCGAGTGAGCGATCCGTTCCTCGGGTACGGTGCGCACGGCCGCGACGAGCGCCTGACCGAGGACCTGGCCGCCATAGACCCGCTGCCAGCCGATGTCGGGGCTGGTCCCGCGAAACAGGTTCACCTCGAGCGGCTCCAGATCGAGGATGCGAAGCATGTTCTCGACGGCTGCTCTGCCGCCGTCGGCACCGTGGGTCTCCGTTCCCGCTTTCGATTTCTTGTTGGGCATGTTCACGCTCCCGGCGGTCGTACGTGCCGAACAATCGCGCGACCGCGTCCGCCCGGCAAGTTGTGCGGCTTACCTGCCGCGGCGGCGCATTCGTCCCGGTGTCCCCGGCGGAGCCGCGCTTCGGCCTCCATGAGCGCATGCGCCCTGCGCCCTTGACGCCCGCGCCCGTCCCTAATGTTATGGACCCGATGACACCCCTTCCAGAAGGATTCCAAATGCAGGACGTCGCGCAGAAGCTGCAGAAGTACCAGACGTGGATCGGCGGCGCCTGGACCGACAGCAAGTCCGGGCGGCATTTCGAAACTTCGGATCCCTACACGGGCGAGCCCTGGGCACTGATCCCCGAATGTGATGCCGCCGATGTCGATCGCGCTGTCGATGCCGCCCGGAAGGCGTTCGAGAGCGGCCCCTGGCCTGCCATGACGCAGTCGGCGCGCGGTCGCCTGTTGCGGCGCATCGCTCAGCTCGTCGAGCAGAACGCAGAACACCTCGCGCGCATCGAGGTTCGCGACAACGGCAAGCTCATCTCCGAGATGCAGGCGCAGCTCAAATACGTGCCCGAGTGGTACTATTATTATGCAGGCATAGCGGACAAGATTCACGGCTCGATCGTGCCGATCGACAAGCCGAACCACTTTACCTACACGCTGCGCGAACCTCTCGGCGTCTGCGCGTTCATTCTGCCGTGGAACTCGCCGCTCCTTCTGCTGGCCTACAAGCTCGCGCCGGCGCTGGCGACGGGCAATACGGTGGTCGTGAAGCCGAGCGAGTTCACCTCGGCATCGGCTCTCGAATTCGCCCGTCTGGTTCTCGAGCCGGCCGGCGTCCCACCCGGCGTGGTCAATATCATCACGGGCTACGGCGCCGTCGTCGGGGAGCCGCTGGTCACGCATGCGAAGGTCGCCAAGGTCGCCTTCACGGGCGGTTCCGCTACCGGCGCGCGTGTCAATGAGCTGGCGGCGCGCTCGTTCAAGAAGGTCTCCCTCGAACTCGGCGGCAAGTCGCCCAACATCGTGTTCGATGACTGCATCGTCGATGATGCGGTCAACGGCGCGGTGTCCGGCATCTTCGCGGCGACCGGGCAGACCTGTATCGCAGGATCGCGCTTGCTCCTGCAGGAAAGCATCCACGATCAGTTCCTGGAGAAGCTGCTCGCGCTGGCGAAGACGGCCCGTCTGGGCGATCCGTCGAGTTTCGATACCCAGGTCGGCCCGGTCACCACGCCGGCTCAGTACCAGAAAATCCTTGGCTACATCGATATCGCCAAGGGCGAAGGTGCCAAGTGCGTGCTCGGCGGCGGCGCGGCGAGCAAGGAGGAAGGCGGCGGCAAATACTTCGTGAAGCCCACCATCTTCACCGGCGTGAACAACAAGATGCGAATCGCGCAGGAAGAAGTTTTCGGCCCCGTGCTGTCGGTCATACCGTTCAAGGACGAGGATCACGCCATTGAAATCGCCAACGACGTCATCTACGGCCTGGGTTCGGGTGTTTGGACCCAGAACATCAATCGCGCGATCCGCTGCGCGAGCCGTATCCGCGCGGGCACGGTCTGGGTCAACACGTACCGCGCGGTATCCCCGCTCATGCCGTTCGGCGGCTACAAATCTTCCGGGCTCGGCCGCGAGAATGGCGCCACGGCGATCGACGAATACCTGCAGACGAAGAGTGTCTGGATCAATACCGGAGGAAACTCCGGGAATCCGTTCGTGATGAAGACGGCTTCGACGAACTGAAGCACACCATCAGCCGTCCGGACGTTCGGCCCGCCGCCCCAGCTGCGGCGGGCCTTTGATGCTTGGTGGGAGACACAGCTTGGCACGCACAGCGAAAAAAACTTCCGGCGCCCGAACTGCCGGCCCGCAGCGGAGAATGAGCTCTGCCGAGGCGTTGACCGAAACCTTGATCGAGAACGGCGTGGATACGGTCTACGGATTGCCGGGCCTGCACAACGATTCGCTTTTCGATGCTTTTCACGGAGCGAGCAACAGGTTGCGGGTCCTGCACACAAGGCACGAGCAGACCGCCGCCTACATGGCGCTCGGCGCGGCTCTGGCGACCAACAAGCCGCAAGCCTTCGCCGTCGTGCCCGGTCCAGGCTTCCTCAACGCATCGGCTGCGCTTCTTTCCGCTTACGCCATGAATGCGCCTGTCGTCGCCATCGCAGGGCAGATCCCCCAGGCGGACATCGATCGTGGCTTCGGTCATCTGCACGAGATGCGGGACCAGATCGGGCTTGCCTCGCACATCTCGAAGTATACCGCGCGCATCCGCGCCCCCCATGAGGCATCGCGCATCACGGCCGAAGCGCTGTCCAGCACGGTGAACGACATCCCGCGTCCCGCGGTGATCGAGTGTGCCATGGACGTCTGGCCGAAGCGCGCGCCCGCGCTGATCGAAACGATGGCGCCGCAGCGGCGTCCGCCAGTCGATCCCGATGCCGTGACCGAGGCCGCGCGGGTGCTGGGGGCTGCGAAACAGCCTCTGATCGTGGTCGGCGGTGGCGCCCAGGGCGCGAGCGATGAGATTACGCACTTGGCCGAGATGCTGGAGGCGCCCGTGGCTGCATTCCGGCGCGGGCATGGCGTGGTGGATGCCAGGCATCGCCTGTCGATCAACTTTCCGATCTCCCACAGGCTTTGGCGCACCGCCGACGTGGTGCTTGCGATCGGTACGCGGCTGCACTGGCAGCAGACGGTCTGGGGGCTCGATCCGGGCGTGTCCGTCGTCCGCATCGACATCGATCCGGAGACACCGGATCGCTTCCGCAAGGCCACCGTCGCTCTCGTGGGAGACGCGAAGGACTACGCGCGCGCTCTGCTCGATGCGGTTCCGCGGCACAATGCAAAACGCGCGCGCCGAGACGATGATATCGCGCCTCATCGCGCCTGGTTGTCCGAGCGGCTGGCGCGGTTCGAGCCGCAGATGTCGTTTCTTAAGGCCATGCGCGCCGCGCTGCCCGAGAATGGCGTCTTCGTGGACGAGGTGACGCAACTCGGCTTCGCTGCCCGCCTCGGCTTTCCCGTTTACAAGCCGCGCACGTTCCTGTCCGCGGGCCACCAGGACAGTCTTGGTTGGGGCCTCGGCACCGCGCTCGGCGTCAAGGCGGCGCTGCCGGAGACGCCGGTCCTGGCCATCGCGGGCGATGGTGGCCTCATGTATCAGCTCGGTGATCTCGCGACGGCGGTCCAGCACGGGCTGGCGATCGTGCTCGTCGTTTTCGACAACGGCATGTTCGGCAATGTGAAGCGCATCCAGCAGGAAGCGTATGGCGGCCGGACGATCGCGTCGGATCTCGTCAATCCGGATTTCTGCCGTTTGGCCGAGTCTTTCGGTGTCGCAACAAGCCGCGCGCGTACGGCCAAGGAACTGCAGCAGGCGATCGAGCGGGGTTTCGCCTCGGGCAAGCCGACGCTGGTGCATGTGCCGTGCGGGGAGATGCCGAGTCCCTGGGACATGATCCTCATGCCGCGCGTCCGCGGGCAGGCGTGAAGAGTATGGCTGGGTACGGGACGCCGAAAATGCGAGCGGCGGGATGCTCGATGAGGTCACATCGAGCATCCCGCCGCCAACGCCAGACTACGCAAAACCAAGGTCACGGCGCGGAAGTCATTAGAACCGAAAAGCCTAAACAAGATCCAAACAACCGATCAGGTTTGGCGCCTTCCGGAAAAATTGCGTGGCTTCAGCAATTGCTCGACGAGCGGCACCGTCACCCAGTGAGGTAGCACCCTCAAAGCGACCATCATCGCCGGAGGCAGCAGTCCCGGAACGACCGAGATGAGCCCCAGCCGGAACGAGCGATAGGCGATGTCCGCAATGCGACCTGGAGCGGCGACGGGGAGCAGGCGAAGATAGAGCGCAGTATCCCCACGCATCTTGCTGTGGAAATCGGTGGCGACCGGCCCCGGCGACACCACGGTCACGCGCACCCCGAGCCCGCGGCACTCCCTCGCCACCGCCTCTGTCAGCGAGATGACGTAGGCCTTGCTGGCGTAGTACGCGGCCTGGTTCGGGCCAGGGACATAGCCCCCGAGCGAGGCCAGGCTGAGTACGCCGCCGCGGCCACGAACACACATTCCGGGGAGGAAATGCCGGGTCAGTGTCGTGAGTGCGACGACATTGAGTTCGGCCATGCGGCGGATATCGGCCGGTTCGTGTGTCGTGAAACTGCCGGCCAATCCCATCCCGGCGCAATTGACGAGCACATCCGCGTAGCAGCCGGCGGCTTCAAGGGCCCGGTCGATGGCGGCGGGTGCCTCCGGATCTGTCACGTCGAGCGCCAATGGGGCTGCGCGGACGCGATAGTGCTCGGAGATTTCCGACGCGGCGGCGCGCAGCGGCTCGGGCGTCCGTGCGATCATGAGCAGATCGTGGTCCGCAGCAGCGAACCGGCGCGCCAGGGCCAGTCCGATGCCTTGCGAGGCGCCCGTGACGATCACCATCGGCTTGAGGTTTTCGTAGCAGGCCATTGCGGCCGGGTCTGGTCGCCACCAGCGGCGGCGCCAGGCTTGGCTGAGCACGGCAGCAATTCCGTCCTTGGCGACACTGGGCGTCTCGCTCATCTCGCGCGCTCCGGCTCGTCTGCGATCACGACGCCCTCTGCCGGCCGGCGCCCAGCCTGTCGGCGGGACCGAAGCGTTGATGGATTTCGAGCCGCACGTGACGGGCGAGTTCTTCGGCGATCGGGTCGACGCGGCCTGTCGGCAGGTGAAGGTTGATCATGAAGTCCGGCAGCGGCGGCAGACCGTGTTCGGGTCTGAGGATGCCCAGAAACCCCGGTACGCTGTCTCGCAGGCAGGCCGCGACCGCAATCCCGGCGCTGGCTGCCGCCTCCTGGGCGACCTGGCTCGTCGCTTCCAGGACCAGCCGCCACTCCCGGCCGGCCTGCCGCAACGCCTCCAGCACCACGGGGCGGAACCGGCAGGTGGGGTCGCCTATGGCCAGCGGCAGCGGATCGGCCCGGTGAGCACGGCTGTCGGGCGCCGCAACCCAGACAAGGCGGTCGACCCGCAGTGTCTCGCTGGCTCCGTTCTGGGAGGTATCGGTCGTGAGCGTGAGGTCGACATCACCTCCCTGCATACGTTCCAGGAGGGTCTGGGAGTTTCCCGTGATCAGGGTTGCGCGCACCCGCGGCCAAGCCTTGTTGAAGCGGCGAAGCACGGGCGGCACGTACGTGTGCACGATGTCCGTGGGAACGCCGAAACGGACCTCTCCCTCGAAGTCCGGCGTGGTCATCTGTCTCCAAAGGGCGTCGTTTGCCGCCACGATCCGTTGCGCGGCGCCGACCAGCGCCTCGCCGCCCGGCGCCAGCGTCAGCTTGCGGTGCTCTCTACGGAACAGTTCTTGTCCCAGAAGGTCTTCCAGGCGCTTGATCTGAAGACTGACCGCCGCCTGCGTCCGGTTCAGCAGGCGTGCCGCAGAGGTGACCGAGCCGGTCTCCACCACCGTAGCGAAAGCACGCAGGAGCGAGACGTCGATGTCCCGAGCGGATGGCATGTCGCACCCATGAATTAATATTTGATATGCGCAACATTAAAATCATTCGATTTCATTATGCAAGCCCTTGAGGCAGAGTGCGGCCATCAAGCGAGCGGGAAACGAACCCGCCAGTCAAGGCGTTCAACCGATCCACCTCGAAAGTGAGACCCGTCATGAGCACCCTTTCCCTTCCCTTCCGCGACGCGATACAGTCGTCGCAGCGCGTGCCATCCCTGGCCGTCGGCCTCAGTATACGTTGCGGTCTTGCGCGGCTGATTTTCGCTCTGGAGGTCCGCCGCCAGCGTCGGGCCCTGCTGGCGCTCGACGACCGGATGCTCTCGGATATCGGCATCGGCCGCAGCGAAGCCTTCCGCGAGGCCGATCGCGGGGTGTTCGATCTCCCTGGGCGGGACTGACGGCTGGCTTGGCCGGTCCCGGCCTCAATCGACATTTCGCGGGACCAGCGCGGCCCTCACGGCCAGCAGGTCCCGCCATGCCAGCCTCTTTGAGGCAGCAGAGCGGAGCAGATAGGCAGGGTGTAGCGTGGCCATACCTCGGTAGGTACGGCCGGCGACTTCGATCTCGCGCCAGCTTCCACGCAGTCGCATGATGCCTTCGGCGACACCCGTCAGATGCTTCGCCGCCGCTCCTCCGAGCATCAGGATTACCTTCGGGTCGACCAGTTCGATCTGCCGCTCCAGGAACGGCCTACAGACTTCCGCTTCCTGTGGAGTCGGCGTTCGATTGCCGGGTGGGCGCCAATAGACGGTGTTCGTGATGTGCGCGGAACTCTCGTCGAGACCGATCGCCGCGAGCATCTTGTCCAGCAGCTGCCCTGCACGTCCGACGAACGGCTTGCCGGCCTTGTCTTCATCGGCGCCGGGTGCTTCCCCCACGATCATCAGCGCGGCGCTGCTCGCTCCCCTGAAGAAGCAGAGAGTCTTGGCTGTCGCGCGCAAACCGCACCCCTCGAACCGCTCCAGGAGCTTCCCCAGTTCCTCCAGGCTCGATGCGTTGCGGGCCGCGGCTCTTGCGGCCATGACGGCCTCGTCGGGCGCCGCGGCTGGAACGCGTCGCGGCGCGCCACCGGTAACGATTGCCAGGGGAGTTTGACGTGACGCCGACGCCGGCTCACGCGACGGCGTGGCGGGAGTTACCCGCAGTGGTGACGGGCGAACGGGCGTACCGCGCGGTTCCGCTTCGGTCAGGGTGAAGGCTGCTCCAGGCTTCACGTCCCCGTGCGCAAGCCAGTCGACGGCGTCCCCGAAAACTGCCGCATCGACGCCCATCTCGCGATACCACGCGAGCAGCGCCGCCGCCCCTCGGCGCGCATCCGCGACATCGCCTGTGCCCTGATCGATCATGTTCTGCTTTTACACCCTCGGTGCGACTGGCGACAAATGATGCCTCCGGGCATGGCCGTCGTTTGACAGCGGCGCCCGCACTTGCATCATCTCGCCATGTCCATCTTTATGAAGCTCGCCTTGGCCACAGCCGTCGCCTGGTGCCTGCTGCTCGGGGCGCTCTATTTCGGCCAGCGTCGACTCATCTACTTGCCCGACCGCCAGCGCGTTCCTCCCGCCGTCGCCGGACTCGTGAACGTCGACGAGGTGGTGCTGCGCACCGCGGACGGGGCATCACTGATTTCCTGGTGGGGCAAGGCTAAACCGGGGCAGCCGACCATCCTCTATTTCCATGGCAATGGGGCCGGTCTCGCCGATCGGGCGCCGCGCATCGAGCGTTTCATGGCCGAGGGATGGGGCGTGTTCATCATGTCCTATCGCGGGTATTCCGGTTCTACAGGCAGCCCGACCGAAGGCGACAACCTCGCGGATGCCAAACGGGCCTATGATAATCTTTCGGCAAGTGGGGTTGCCTCACGGGATATCGTGATCTACGGCGAGAGCCTGGGTACCAGTGTCGCTGCGCACACGGCCCTCGAACGACCCGCGGCTGGCCTGATCCTCGACGCGCCGTTCACGTCGGTGGCTGATGTCGCCGCCGGCAGGTTCTCGATGTTTCCAGTTCGCCGCTACATCATCGACCGCTACGATACGGCTGCGATCATCGGTCGGCTGCGCATGCCCTTGTTGGTCCTGCACGACACGCTCGATCAGGTGGTGCCGGTTGCCATGGGACGTGAGATCTGGCGGCTCGCGAACGAGCCCAAGCAGATCGTCGAGTTTCCGCGTGGCGGCCATACGGACCTCTATCTGGGCGGCAACGACGCCTTGCGTCACGTCCGGGCGTGGATCGCCGGGCTGCGCTGAAGCCCTACTGGTCTCGCGTACGCGATCGAGCAAAGCCTTCATTCCGTTTCATGCGTGCGCATGATGCCGCGACGCGCAACGAAGAACGCCCGCCGGAGTGCCAGCGGGCGTCCTCATTCTTTTGGTCGGGCGGCTGTTCAGCCGCAGCCGTCAGCTGGCGAGGCCGAGATCCTTCAGGATGCCGCTGATGCGGGCGATCTCGGAATCGAGATACTGCCCGAACTCGCCGCCGGCCAGGAACACGTCGGTCCAATCCTTCTTCTTCAGCTCGGCTTGCCAGGTGGGGCCTTTCGCCATCTTGGTCACGACGTCCACCAGCGCCTTGGCTTGATCTGCAGAAATGCCCGGGGCGCCGAAGACGCCGCGCCAGTTCACGAGCTCGACGTTCACGCCGGCTTCCTTCAACGTCGGAGCGTTGATGTCGGCGACGCGGCTGGAACCCGACACCGCGATCGCGCGCATCTTGCCCGCCTTGATGTGCTCGGCGAATTCGCCGACACCGGAGGTGCCGCAGGCAACCTGATTACCCAGGATCGCGGCCGTGGCAGGACCGCCGCCGGCGAATGCGACGTAGCTGACGGCCTTGGGCTCGATGCCCTGCGCGCGGGCGATCATACCCATCAGGATGTGGTCAGTGCCGCCCGCGGAACCGCCCGCGACCGACATCTTGCCGGGCTCCTTCTTGAAGGCCTCGACCCACTCCTGCAGGGTTTTGATCGGGCTCGCTTCGGGAACCACCAGTACGTTTGCCTCGCCGGTGAGGCGGGCGATGGGTGTGAGTTCCTTCATCGAGACCGGCGACTTGTTGGCGATCAGGGCGCCAACCATCACCATGCCGCCGACCATGATCGCATCGGCCTGGCCCTTCTTGGTCTGGAGGAACTTGGGCAGGCCGACGGCGCCGCCGGCACCCGGGGCATGCTCGAACTTGAAGTCCTTGGCGACGCCATCGGTCTTCATGGCCAGTTCGATCGTCCGCGCGGTGGAATCCCAGCCGCCGCCGGGAGCCGCGGGCACGAAGATCTGCAAGCTCTGGAGGGCCTGGGCGAAGGCCGGACGCGACATGGCGGTCGGCAGCAGGCCTGCCGCAGCCAGAACGGCGCTGGATTTAAGGATTTCTCGACGGGTCGTCACGGTAGTTTCCTCCCAGTTTTCATCGCGCAGGCAATGGCGATGCTTCACCTGCCAGCTCGTTGATGCCGAGCTGATTGCCATGCGTCGATGGCCGCTTTAAGCCATGGTCGAGGTCGAACGCAAGATTTGGTGCCGGGCCCGCTCTAGCCGGAGCACCCGGTTTCGAACGTCAGGATCGAGACAGATGCCCCCCGCTGCCGATGGAAATCTCTACCGCCATCTCGAAGCCGCCATTACGAAGGCGGGCGAAAAGCCCGTATTCCTCGTGCCTGGTGCCACGGCCGTCTCTTATCGTCGGCTCGCGGCTGAAATATCGAAATATGCCAATGCTTTGACAGCCTGCGGCGTAAAGCCGGGCGACCGCGTGGCGGTTCAGGTGGAGAAGTCGGTTGCCAACGTGTGCCTCTACCTCGCCTGCCTCAAGGCCGGCGCCGTGTTCAACCCGCTGAATACCGCCTATACGGCGGCCGAGCTCGAGTATTTCATCGAGGATGCCGAACCAGCGCTCGTCGTCGTCTCCTCCGCGACGGCGGTCAAGCTGCGTGCGTCCAAGATCAAGGGATCGCTCGTCCGCCTCGAGACGCTGGAGGCGGACGGAAGCGGTTCGCTCGCCGATCTGGCTGCCGCCCAGTCGCCCTCGTTCAGCACCGTCCCGCGCGACGCAAAGGACATGGCCGCCCTCCTTTATACGTCCGGCACGACGGGCAGATCGAAAGGAGCGATGATCACGCACGAGAACCTGGCGACAAATGCGCTGACGCTGTCGAGCTACTGGGGTTTCCGCGATGACGACGTGCTGCTCCACGCGCTGCCGATTTTCCATGTACACGGGCTCTTCGTCGCACTGCACACCGCGCTGCTCAACGGTTGCACGATGCATTGGCTGGCGAAGTTCGAACTCGACGAGGTGATGCACCTGCTGCCCAAGTCGACCGTGATCATGGGGGTGCCCACGTTCTACACCCGCCTCCATGGGGCCTCTCAGTTCGGGAAGGACCATTGCGCGCGCCTGAGGCTGGCGATCTCCGGGTCGGCGCCACTGCTGGCCGAGACCCACGTCGAGTTCGAGAAGCGCACCGGGCTGCAGATCCTGGAGCGCTACGGCATGACCGAAGCCGGTATGATCACGTCCAACCCCTATCATGACGGAGCCCGCGTGGCCGGGACAGTGGGCTACGCATTGCCGGGGATCGACGTGCGCGTGGCTACCCCTGAAGGAAAAATCCTGCCGAAAGGCGAGGTCGGCGTGCTCGAGGTCAAGGGGCCCAACGTGTTCGCGGGCTATTGGCGGAACCCGGAGAAGACGCGCGAAGACTTCAGGCCGGACGGCTACTTCATCACGGGCGACCTGGCGCAGATTGCGATGGACGGGCGGGTCTCCATCGTCGGGCGCGCAAAGGACCTCATCATCTCGGGTGGTTTCAACGTCTACCCCAAGGAGATCGAGACCGAGATCAACGCGCTGCCGGGAATTGCAGAATCCGCTGTCGTGGGCATTCCTCATCCGGATTTCGGAGAAGGCGTGATCGCGGTCGTGACGATGGCGGCCGGCAGCAAGGCGCTCACCGAAGCCGAAGTCATCGGTCCACTCAAGGAGCGCTTGGCCAAGTTCAAGCTGCCAAAACGGGTCTTTGTCGTCGCCGACCTTCCGCGCAATGCCATGGGTAAGGTGCAGAAGGCCGAGCTGCGCAAGACCTACGGCGATCTGTTCAAGTCGTGAGCCCGATGGGCAGGAGACGTCCGAGACGTGTCGCACAATACCTTCGGTCATCTGTTTCGCGTGACGACGTGGGGCGAGAGCCACGGCCCCGCGTTGGGAGCGGTCGTGGACGGCTGCCCGCCGGGCCTGCCCCTCGTGGAGACCGATATCCAGGCTGAGTTGAACCGCAGGCGTCCGGGACAATCGCGCTTCGTTACGCAACGTCGCGAGCCCGACCAGGTCAAGATCCTCTCGGGCGTGTTCCCGGACGGCTCGGGGCGGCAGGTGACGACGGGGACGCCGATCTCGCTCATGATCGAAAACGTCGACCAGAAGTCCAAGGACTACGGCGACATCGCAACCAAGTTCCGTCCCGGACATGCGGACTATACCTACACCGCCAAGTATGGCATCCGCGATTATCGCGGCGGCGGCCGGTCCTCCGCCCGGGAGACGGCCGCGCGGGTCGCGGCCGGCGCGATCGCGCGCAAGGTGCTCGCGGGAGTGACCATCCGCGGCGCGCTGGTCCAGGTCGGCGGTCATCGGGTGCCCGTCGAACTCGCCGAGTACGATTGGGCGGAAGTAGAGCGGAACCCGTTTTTCTGTCCGCATGCTTCCACCGTCGAGACTTGGTCCACTTACCTCGACGGGGTTCGCAAGGCCGGCTCTTCCGTGGGCGCGATCATCGAAGTCGTCGCCGATGGTGTCCCGGCCGGGTTGGGCGCTCCCATCTATGGCAAGCTCGATCAGGACCTTGCCTCCGCGATGATGAGCATCAATGCGGTGAAGGGCGTGGAGATCGGCGCTGGAATGGCGGCTGCGGCGCTGTCCGGCGAGGAGAACGCCGACGAGATGCGGGCCGGGAACGGCGGCAGCCCTCGCTTCCTCTCGAATCACGCCGGCGGCATCCTGGGAGGCATTTCGACCGGCCAGCAGATCGTCGTCCGCTTCGCGGTCAAGCCGACATCATCGATTCTCACACCGCGCAGAACCATCGATACCGACGGCAACGACACGGAGATCATGACCAAAGGACGTCATGATCCCTGCGTCGGCATTCGCGCAGTGCCGGTCGGCGAAGCCATGATGGCGTTGGTCCTGGCTGACCACATGCTCCGGCATCGCGGTCAGATCGGCTGACCGCGAGGCCTCGTGGCCGGTCAGTGCATCGTGGCGACAGGAACGGGATGATTGCGCGCGAGCGCCGCGGCCGCCCCTGCACCCCCCAATCGGTCGAGACTTACGGCCACCTGATCGTCGACTTGGCGCAGCTGAGCGCCGACTTCGGCGAGCCTGCCGGACAGCACGGCGATCAGGGAGTCGGCGATTGTCGGATCGTCGAGGATCAAGCGGTGCATCGCGCCCCGTGTGAGCTTCATGGCGCGAACCGGTTCACGCGCCACGACGGTGACCGCGAAGAGGTGGTCCACGACCATCGCCATCTCGCCGATCAGGGAAAAGGGCTCGATCGGGACGCCGGCCTCGGTCGCGGCCTCCAGTGTCACCGCACCAGAAGACACCAGCAGAATTGCCGCATCGGCGCTCTGTCCCTCGGAACAGATGGTCTCGCCGGGCCGGTAGACGACCCTCTCAGCTGATCGCGCAATTCGCATGCGCTGCTCGTTCGACAAACCTTGAAACAGGCGCACGCGCTGAAGCGGCGCCGCCAGAGCATTGCTCGACATCTTGTGACCCCATGAGCGACATGCCGCAGATGTGCGGCGAACCAGACTCGAACGACGCGACGCGACGCGAACCGGACGGGGCTAGATGCTGACGACTGATGCCACCGCCTTACTGAGGTGCGAAAACTAGCGCCCCTCCAGCGGCTTGGACAGTGGGGGTGTGGATGGGATGTGGATGGTCCGGGGATTGGCTTCCACCCCCTGGATCTAGGTTCGCGGCGGACTGCCGAATGACCCCGTGTCCAGATCACGGAGGAGAACGCGGGCTCGGCCCGTTGCGCCCGCTCAGGTGCGCCGGAAATTGGTCAGGGAACGAGTTTGTATCCGCCCGTTTCGGTAATGAGAAGTTCGGCCTTTGCCGGGTCCTTCTCGATCTTCTGCCTCAGGCGATAGATGTGTGTCTCCAGCGTGTGCGTGGTGACATTGGCGTTGTAGCCCCACACCTCCTGAAGGAGCACGTCGCGGCCGACCACCTTCTCGCCAGCGCGATAGAGGAACTTGAGGATCGCCGTTTCCTTCTCGGTGAGCCTGATCTTGTCGCCCTTGGCGTCGAGGAGCAGCTTTGCGGCGGGCTGGAAGGTGTAAGGACCGATCGTGAAAGACGCGTCTTCGCTCTGCTCGTGCTGGCGTAGTTGCGCGCGGATACGGGCCAGCAGCACAGCGAACTTGAACGGCTTGGTGATGTAGTCGTTCGCCCCGGAATCGAGTCCGAGAATCACGTCTGCATCGCTGTCGTTGGCGGTGAGCATGATGACCGGGCTCTTGAACCCGTTCTTGCGAAGCAGTTTGCAGGCCTCGCGCCCGTCCATGTCCGGCAGCATCACGTCGAGCAGCACGAGATCCACCGGCCCGGCGCGCGCCACCTCGATTCCCTTCGTCGCGGTCGGCGCGGTGAGAACGTTGAACTCCTCGTGCAGGGCCAGTTGCTCGCGCAGGGATTCCCGCAGGTCGTTGTCGTCGTCGACGAGAAGGATCGTCCTCGTGTTGGTCATTCGCCTGGCTCTCCCGACCGCGCTCTGGCGACGACACTTAGCACTATCCGAAGCCCGAAAACACTCGCTTCCTGCGCTGTCGCTGCGGGCGGGCTCGTGTAGCAGAGCCAAGTCTAGAAACGGGCAAGCTCTCGGAACCGGTAGTGGTAGCGCCCGGCTTCGAGATACCCGCGTTTGGCGTAGAGGCCCCGCGCCGGTTCGTTGCCGTCGACGACCTGCAACGCCGCCGTGTGCGCCCCGGCGGCCTTCGCCCAGGCTTCGAGGGCGTCCATGACGATGCGCGCGCTGCCGCGCCGCCGTCCCGTCGAGCGGGTGGCTACGCACTCCACGATGGCGATCCCGTCGGGAGACAGGACCGCGAGCGCTGACGAGACCGGCTCGCCGTCGTGGCGGGCGAGGAAGAACGCGCGTTTGCGCGGCACGTTGGCGAGGACTTCCGGAGCTGCCGCCCGCCGCACCGGGTCGAGCGGTTCGGTGTACACGTCCAGCCAGTCCTTGGACGGGTCCTCGGCGATTGTGACGGCTCCCGGCGGTGCCAGTGCGGTCAACCGCTTGGCGAGCAGCAGGCATGGCTCCTCGTAGACGTAACCGCGCGCAGCAAGCAGCGCGTCGAGCATCTGCGGAGATGCGATGGACGAGACCTGGAAATAGGTTCTCGTCCGTTGTTGGTCGTAGAGCCGTTCCACCTGCGTTATTGCAGCATCGGGATCCGCCGCGGCGTCGAAGGCCAGGGGCAAAACCGAATTGGCCCGGCGCGCGCCGCCTCCGGACAGGCGGACCTGCCAGCCCGCGACATCGACGATACGGCGCGCAGGCCAGGCGCGTGCTGCCGCCTGCTCCATCGCCCGCACTTCATCCTTCGTAAAGCCGCCGGTCACGTTTATCCCTTTTCCCGCATCAAGCGCGCCTTCTGCCGTTGCCAATCGCGCTTGGCAGTCGCCTCGCGGCGATCGTGGAGTTTCTTGCCTTTGGCGAGACCGAGCCGGAGTTTGGCCCTGCCGCGTTCGTTGAAGTACAGCTCCAGCGGGATCATCGTCATGCCCTCGCGATCGACGGCATTCGAGATCTTCGCGATTTCGCGCTTGTGCAGCAGCAGCTGCCGCGGCCGCCGGGGTTCGTGTTGGAGGTGCGCGCCGGCCTGACGGTACTCGGGAATGTGCGCGTTGATCAGGAAAAGGCCGCCATGCTCGGGAGAGGCATAGCTCTCCGCGATGTTGGCCGTTCCCGCACGCAGCGATTTCACTTCGGTGCCGGTCAGGGCGATTCCGGCCTCGAACGTGTCCTCGATGAAGTACTCGTGTCGCGCCTTGCGGTTCTCGGCGACGATCTTTCTGCCGTCTTTCGTCTGTGTCATCGTAGGATCGAATGGCTACTCGTGCGGCCGCGCAGCAGCGCGAAGCCTCCTTCTATGCACGTGGCTCGGCAGAGTGTCAGCCGAATTCGCGGCGCGTGCCGTCAACGCGCCAGACAGCCATAGGGGCGGGTGCTCGCCGGCACCATCCGCTCGCCGGCCCTCAATGCCGCGAGGGCGGCTTGCACGTAATTCTTGGCCCCGGCGATGTCGCGCGGATTCGCCGAGGGTTTGTCGTCTATGGCGCCGCTGTAGAACAACTTGCCCGTAGCATCGACGACGAACATCGACAGCGCCACTTTCACCTCGTAGGCCGCCGCGGCATTGCCGTCGGGGTCGAGCAGATAGTGCGCAGGCGCCGCCTTCTGCTCGTCGAGCCAGGCGTTCGCCTCGAGCCCGTCGACATAACCGTTCTTGCCCGGCGCCATCGAGTTGACGATCAACCAGGTCACGCCGGCTTCGCGGGCCTTCCTCTGTTGGGTCTGCATATGCCCTCCCACGTAGTGCTTGCGCACATACGGGCACTGGGGGTTGCTCCACTCGAGCACCACAGGTGCGCCGCGGAATGCCCGCAGCGAGGTCCGCTTCCCATTGCTGTCCGTCAGTTCGATCTCAGGTGCCTCTGTGCCCACGTTGGGCAGCGCGAGCGCCTGTCGCGTCAGCACAGCCGGAAATGCCAGCGAAACCGTGCGTACGAGGAAGTCGCGTCTGCGGAGCATGATCTTTGTTCCGGTCAATGGTCTGGGTCCGACAGGATTACGGCTCGAGCTCGGTATCCCAGTAGAGGTAATCGAGCCAGCTTTCGTGAAGGTAGTTCGGCGGAAACAGCCTGCCGTTGCGATGAAGCTCGAATACGGTGGGTCGGTGCGGCCATTGCATCGGACGCAAGCCCGCCTGTTCGGGCGTCAGGCTGCCCTTGGCGAGATTGCAGGGCGCGCAGGCCGTCAGCACATTGTCCCAGCGGGTCTGCCCGCCGCGGGAACGCGGCACCAGATGATCGAATGTCAGGTCCGATTTCGATCCGCAGTACTGGCAGCAGAAGCGGTCACGCAGGAACACGTTGAACCGTGTGAACGCCGGATACAGCGCCGGCTTCACGTAGGTCTTGAGCGCGACCACGCTCGGCAGCTTGATTTCCGCATTCGGACTGCGCACGAAACGATCGTATTCTGAAACGATGTTCACTCGATCGAGGAACACCGCTTTGACCGTATCCTGCCAGCTCCACAGCGACAGCGGATAATAGCTGAGCGGCCGAAAATCGGCGTTCAGCACGAGGGCCGGGAAATGCGATGCGACGCTTGCTCCGGACACGTCAAAGCTTCCTGCGGATAGACCCGACTCGAAACGGGACCTCGCACGTCGCACTCGCGCTGGATGCAGATACTAGCGTCGTATGACGTGCCTGTGAAGCACCCCCCAAAATCCCGCCGCCAAGTCGCTTCCGCCCTACTCCACCAGCTCCTTCCACGGCACGATCGTACTCTTGACGGTCTTCATGGCCATGGCGTCGGCGACGGCGCGCTTCACGCCGTCGAGCGAGAACGGGTAGAGCGTCTGCATCTTGCGCCAGGGGTACTTGTCGCGGGCCTGATAGAGCATGTCGACGCCGAGCGCGAGGTCGTTGGCGGTGAAGGCCCACGAGCCCAGCAGCGTGATGTCCTTGGTGCAGATGCGGTGCCAGTTGGTCATGATCGGACCGGCGTCGGTGAACTGCCCCATCTCGACGTAGGTGCCACCGTCGCGCAGGAATTCGATGCCTTCGGGGCCGGCGGTGGGGTGCCCCGAGCAGTCCATGACGAGATCGGCGCCATAGCCTCCGACGATGTCGCGGACGCGGCGAATGCGCTCGTCGGCGGTCTTGTAGTGCTCGATGTCGACCGTGGCCTCGGCGCCGAACTCGCGCGCCAGTTTCAAGCGTGGCTTCTCCGGCGCGCCGACGGCGATCACGCGCCCCGCGCCCATCTCCTGCGCGGCGGCCACGGCCAGGATCCCGATCGGACCGGTGCCCTGGATTACGACGGTGTCGCCCCATGTGAACCCGCCGGCCTTGATGGCGCGGTTGAAGGCCCGGATGCAGCTGGTCAGCGGTTCGGACAGGGACCCCAGCAAGAGGGACATGTCGTCTGGCAACTTGTAGATCTTGGTTCCGGGGAGTTCGCCGAGGTCGACGTAAACGTACTCGGCCCACCCGCCCCACAGGTGCGGGGGCTTGTCGAAGCCGAGATAGCGGCCGTAATAGACCGGTGTCAGGCACTTGTTGGATTGCTCGGGATATCGCTTGCACCAGGCGCAGAAGCCGCACGGCATCAACGGCGGCAACATGAGCTTGGAACCCACCCCGATCGGCTTGCCCATGTGGTCGGTCTTCAACTCCGAGCCGATTTCCACGATCACGCCTGCCAGCTCGTGGCCCAGCGTGAACGGCCACGGCAGGGGCTTGGGCCAATGTCCCTTGAGGATGTGCTGGTCGGTGCCGCAGACGCCGCAGGCCCCGATCTGGATCAAGGCGCCCTTGGGGGGCACTTTCGGCCAACGGACCGTGTGCATGGCGGGCTCGGCACCTGGCCCTGCATAGGTCGTGACTCGAATCCCGTTTTCAGCTTTTGCGCCTGCTCGCTTGGCCATCTCGATCCCCGAACATGTGTTCCCTTGGGCGCCGCATCCGGTTGCGGCCCCCGAATGTGTGCCGCAGCCGGCCATGCCTAGCAACGTTCGGTACCCGCCCATCGTGGCGCAGCAGCCATTCGCGCCCATGGCACCTCGCTCTGCGCCATTTGGTTGCCTCGCTGCTCTGGCTGATGGGCCCGAACATTGCTAAGCACCCCCAATCGTCGAGCCAGCGTCGGAGCCGAGCACGCCCGGTGAGCACTTCGCCCGCAAATCTGATTCCCGAGCCGCTGGCCCGCTGGTCGAGCCGGCTTTCGCTGTTCGCGGGCGCGGTCCTGCTCTGCGCGCTGGCGCTGCATCGCTTGCTGCTTCTGTCCACGCCGGTGGCGATGAATGTCTCGCTGATTGCCTACGCCATAGCGGCGCTCGGCTTCCTTGCGGGGCTGGCGGCCTTCGTCTCGATCTGGATCAAGGGCCGGGCAGGGGCGACATCAGCGATCTTGGGGATCCTCATCGCGCTCGCGATGGCGACGTGGCCGGCAGCTTTCGCCGGCACCTACCTGACGCTTCCGGCGATCAATGACATCACCACGGATGTTACGGTGCCACCCCCGTTCACGATGCTTTCTCGGGTTCGGGGCGAGGGCGCGAACTCGGCGCGCTATCCCGGGCAGGCGGTCGCGGCGCAACAGTCGCGTGCCTATCCAGATCTGCGAACGCTCGTGGTCGAGCGCTCCGTCGACGAGGTCTTCGACCTCGCCGTCCTGTTGGTCAGGGGGCGTCGCGGGCTCGGATGGCGGGTGCTGGTGGAGGAACCGCCCACCGCGCGGCCGCTCAAACCGGGTATCATCGAGGCCACCGAGCGGACGTTGGTGCTCGGTTTCATCGACGATATCTCGATCCGTATCTCGGGCAACGAGCGGTTGGCTCGGGTCGACATTCGATCGGCATCGCGATTCGGCCGGCACGACTTCGGCACGAATGCCACGCGCATCCGCCGCTTCATCCGCGAACTCCAGTCCCGGCTCGATTCGACGGTACCGGCGGCGATAGCGAGTGCTGGCGGTGCGCGGGGCCGTATCGACGACAAGTCTGCTAAACGGCCGAAAGAGCGCTCGCAGTCGAAAGGGGGGGCTCAAAGCGCAAGAGACCCCGCTCGGCCAGATGCTCAACGTGCGCCAGGGTCGAAAGCGCAGCCGCGGGGATGAGGCGCTCGTCCAGCCCCTTGTAGACCTGCGCGACGACGGCCTCCACGCCACGGGCTCCGGCCACGACGGCATCGAGTATGGCCTGTTCGCGCATGCGTCGATGAAGCAGGTAGGCCTTGGCCGTGCGCTGCGGGGCTTCGATGCGGCCGCCATGTCCCGGCAGATAGACGGTGTCCGCCTCCCTGGCCATCAGCTTTTCCAGCGAACGATTGTAGTCGCCCATGCGGCCCTCTGGGGGCGCGACGACGGACGTGTTCCACCCCATCACGTGGTCACCCGAGAACAAGACCCCGGTTCCTTCCAGTGCAAACGCCAGATGATCCGGGGTGTGACCCGGTGTGTGCACGGCGGTCAGCGTCCATCCGTCTCCTTGAATGGATGTGCAGTCGGCCAACCTGACGTCGGGTTGCCAGGTCCTGTCGGTGTGTCCGCCGCGCTCGCCGCCGCCATCACGCTCGGCCACCTTGGAGACGAGTTCATAGGGGCCGAAGCCGTAGGTGCGCGCGCCCGTGGCGGTTATCGCGGCCGGCAGGCCGTCGACATGGTCGCGGTGCGTGTGGGTGATGAAGATGTGGGTGATCGGCCGCCCCGCCGCCGCCGCCATGATCGCGCCGGTATGCGCCGCAATTGCCGGGCCAGGGTCGATCAACGCCAACTCGCGCGTACCGACAAGGTAGGTATTGGTACCCTTGTAGGTGAACGGGCTCGGATTCTCGGCGACGATCCTGACGACACCCGGTCGCAGTTCCCGTGGCACGCCGTAGGCGAACTCCATCTCTGTACGGAACCTCAGTGCCTCGGCCATCGTCGCATCCATGCTTCGCGGAAGGGGCGACCATATCCGACGCTTGGGCTTGCGCACACCCCGGAAATCAATCCCTTGCGGACTTGCGGCCGCGGATGCATGATTTGCGGATACTGTGATCGCTAAGTCCACGCGGTTCGGCAAGCCGGATCGCCGGGTTGCTGGACGTGGCCACGAAATTGGCCGCCATGCCGCAGCCCGAGCCGGCGCTCCCGACCCGCATTTTAGGGAGGCCGACACATGCTCGTCAGTACCATCCTGCAAGCGAAAGGTCGCGCGGTGACCACGGTGGCGTCCAGCGCCTCCCTGATGGAGGCTGCTCGCAGCCTCGCCTCTCGCCGGATCGGCGCCGTCGTTATCGTCGATGCCGACAATCGCGTAGCCGGCATCCTGTCCGAGCGCGATATCGTCCGGGCCGTGGCTCGTTCGGGGCCCGCGGCGCTCGATGCGCCCTGCGGCGAGGTCATGACCCGTGCGGTCGTGACCTGCCAGGATCACGATACGATCGACCACTTGATGCAGGAGATGACCAAAGGACGCTTTCGCCACCTCCCGGTGGTCGACGGCGCGGGACGCCTGACGGGTATCGTCTCGATCGGCGACGTGGTGAAGTTCCATGTCCAGGAGATCGAGTCCGACGCGAACGCGATGCGCCAATACATCACGCACGCAACGCAGTGAGCGCGAGTTCAAGCCGCCCGGAACAGTCGGACGGCTTCGTCGCACTCGAATAAGTAAAGCAGCTGGCGCAGCGCCTCTCCTCGCGGCGAGGTGAGGTGCGGGTCGCGCGAAAGTACGAGCGTTGCGTCGTCGCGTGCCGCCGACAGCAGTTCGGACAGGTTGGGCACCTCTGCGACGCGGAATTCGGGCATTCCCGATTGCCGCGCACCGAGAACCTCGCCACCTCCACGCAGCTGAAGGTCTTTCTCGGCGATCTCGAAGCCGTCTTCCGTACTGCACATCATAGCGATGCGTTCGGACGCGGTCGCCCCGAGAGGGGTCTTGTGCAGCAGCATGCAATAACTCTGGCGATCTCCGCGGCCGACGCGCCCCCGCAGCTGGTGAAGCTGAGCGAGTCCGAAGCGCTCCGCATGCTCGATCACCATCACCGTGGCATTGGGTACGTTCACGCCCACCTCGATCACGGTCGTCGACACCAGCAATCGGAGGTCGCCGGACGCGAAACGTGCCATCACCTCGTCTTTTGCGCGCCCGCTCATCGTGCCGTGCATCACGCCGACCTTGTCGCCGAACATCTGCCGCAAGTGGGCTGCGCGCTCCTCCGCCGCGGCGAGATCGGTGGCGCCGGTGCTCTCGATCAGCGGACAAACCCAGTAGACCTGGGCGCCCGAAGCGACGGCACGCTCCAGCGCTTGCACGACTTCGTGCAGCCGCTCCAACGGCGGTGCCGTCGTCTTGACGGGCTTCCGGCCGGGCGGCTTTTCGTCGAGACGAGATACGTCGAGGTCGCCGTAGTGCGTCATGAGGAGTGTGCGCGGTATCGGCGTTGCGGTCATGACGAGCACGTTCGCTCCGCCGTCGCGGCCCTTACTCTGCAGGGCGAGGCGCTGGTGCACTCCGAAGCGATGCTGCTCGTCGATCACTGCGAACGCGAGGTCCTTGAACTCCACGTCGCCCTGGAAGAGCGCGTGCGTACCGATAAGGATGTCGATTTCACCGGCGGCGAGACGCTGCAGAATAGCGTCTCGGCTGCGCTCCTTTTCTCGGCCGGTGAGCAACGCCGTCCGCAAGCCGATCTTTGCGGCGATGTGTTCGATCGTCTCGAGGTGCTGGCGGGCGAGCACTTCGGTGGGAGCCATCAATGCGGCCTGGGCCCCGGCCTCGACGGCGATGGCCATCGACATCAGGGCGACGACCGTCTTGCCCGAGCCGACATCCCCCTGCAGCAGACGCAGCATGCGATGCGGCGCAGCCATGTCGGCCTCGATCTCCGTCAGTGCGCGTCGCTGTGCCCCCGTCAACTGATAGGGAAGGCTATTGGCGATCGCCCCCCGGATCTGCCCGCTGCCCTGGACGGAGCGGCCGCGCGCAGCCTTTTGTGAGGAACGAACGAGGGCGAGCGCGAGTTGTCCGGCCAGCAATTCGTCGTAGGCGAGCCTTTGCCATGGTGCGGCGCCGGGAGAGCAGTCTGCCGCGTCGGTCGGACGGTGAAGGCGCGAAACGGCCTCATGTACCGCCGGCCAGGCGCGGGCTTGCAGCCATGAGGGGTCCTGCCATTCGCACAGATGTGGAAACCGGTCGGCTGCCGCCCGGCAGGCCTTCGCCAGGACTTTGCCTGAAAGGCCGGCCGTCAGCGGATGAACCGGATCGAGGAGCGGCAGGTCGTCGCGCCGTTCGGGGGGAACGATGTAGTCGGGGTGCGTCATCTGCATGGCCCCGTTGAACTGCTCGATGCGGCCCGAAACGAAGCGCATCTCCCCGACCGGGAGTTGGCGCTCGATGAAGGCCCGCTCCGCGTGGAAGAAGACGAGGTCCAGCCGGCCGCTGTCGTCCTCGCATGACACTTTGTAGGGCGCGCGGGCATTTCCGCGCGGGGCGGGCTTGTGTTTGAGAACCCTGACTTCGAGCGTGACGATGGTGCCCGGGGCTGCCGAGGCGATGGTCGGCATCGCGCGCCGATCGACGACCCCGGTAGGGGTGTGCCAGACCAGATCGATCACACGCGGTTCGGTGATGCCGGGCGGCAGGCGCAAGGCCTTGCGCAGCAGCTGGTCCACCTTCGGTCCGACACCGGGCAGCGTCTGCGCCGAGGCGAACAACGGATTGAGCATCTGGGGCCGCATACGCAACCGTCCCTGATCCCGGCATGGCGCATCGGGAACTCGCCCGCTGCGTGGCATGATAGCCGGTGCACACACGATCCCGGCGATGCGCGTTGACGCGGCCACCATCGCCGCTGTACCACGCCGAACCGGCGCGCACGTTGGCCGCCGATCCCTCGGGCGTCAAGCGCGCCCTCCCCGTGCCGAGGGTGTTATCCCCGCGCTTCGGATACCCATGCCGTGAACGAACAACTCGACACCCGACGCCGCAGGGCGCTGTATCGCGCGATTCATCGCGGCACCAAGGAAATGGATTGGCTGCTGGGGCGGTTTGCTGAAGCCCGCTTGGCGGAAATGAACGAGCAGACGTTGGCGGCCTTCGAAGACATGCTGACCTTGCCCGATCCCCAGTTGCAGGGCTGGATCCTCGATCCGTCGAAGGCGCCGGCGGCGGTCTCTTCGGGATTGCTCGAGGACCTGCGCGCTTTCCACAAGCTTTCCGGACGCGGCAAATGACCGTTCCAACCGGCGGCGCCGTGAGCCGCATCGATCACCTGACTGGTGTTCCCGAAGGCATGGACGCGCTTGCGCTGGGTCGGATGGCGCTCGCCGAAGCGGCACGCACCGGCCAGGCGCCGCTCATGGTTCATGTCGCCCGCGACGATCGGCGTCTCGAGGCGCTGGGCGCGGCGATTGCGTTCTTCAGCCCGGCGGTCAAGACTTTGCCGCTGCCGGCCTGGGATACCGTACCTTACGATCGCATCGGCCCGAATGCCGAGATCGTCGCGCGTCGCATAACGACCTTGTCGCGGCTGGCCCTGTCCGCGCAGCGGAAGGAACCGACGATCCTCCTGACGACCGCCAACGCGATCCTGCAGCGTCTGCCCCCGCGGGAGTTCCTTCGGACGTCCATGCGGCCGCTCGAAGGCGGTCAGAAGCTCGACATGGATCGGCTGATTCTCAAGCTCGCAGGAAGTGGATACCAGCGAACCGGTACGGTCATGGAAGCCGGCGAGTTCGCGGTGCGTGGCGGCATCCTCGACGTCTATCCCCCAGGTCGCCAGCAGCCGGTCCGCCTCGATTTCTTCGGCGATACGCTGGAGAGCATCAGGTCCTTCGACCCGGAGAGCCAGAGGTCGCAGAAGCTCGTGCCCCGGCTCGTATTGATGCCGATCAGCGAGGTCGCTTTCGGCGAAGAGGCCGAGAAGCGCTTCCGGCAGCGTTATGTCGAGTGCTTCGGTGCGGTGACGGGCGAAGATCCGCTCTATCAGGCGGTGTCGAGCGGCCAGCGATATCCGGGCCTGGAGCATTGGCTGCCGCTGTTTCACGAATCGCTGGAGACGCTGTTCGACTACGTCGGTGAGGCGCCCTTCAGCTTCGATCATCAGGTGGACCGGGCGATTGCCGATCGGCTGGCTGAGATCACAGACCACTATCAGTCGCGGCTCGGTGGCCTCGAATCGCAGACCTTCGGCGCGCCGCCCTACAAGCCGGTACCAGCTGAGCAGATGTTCCTTTCGGAGATGGCTTGGCAGCATGCGCTCGCGCGGCGCACGGTTCGCCAATTGACTCCCTTCGAGGCGCCCGAAGGTCCGGGAGGATCGGTCACGTCGATGGGAGGCCGCATCGGCCGCAGTTTCCATGCCGAACGGCCGTCGACGGAAGGCGTTTCCGTGTTCGACCTGGTGCGCGGTCATGTTCGCGACAAGCAGGCGTCGGGCAAGCGCGTTTTGATCACGGCGTGGACGCCGGGCGCCCGCGAACGCATCACCACGTTGCTCAAGGATCACGGCATCCGCGCCGAGGACATGGTGCGGGTCGAGTCCATGGCCGAGGCCGAGGCTCAGCCGATCGGCAAGATCGCGATGGGCGTGCTCGGCATGGAGCACGGTTTCGAGTCGCTCGACCTCGTCGTCATCGGCGAGCAGGACATTCTCGGCGATCGTCTCGTGCGGCCGCGGCGTCGGGCGCGAAAAGCCGCCGACGTCATCACCGAGGCGACGGCGCTCTCCGTCGGCGATCTGGTCGTGCACGTCGATCACGGCATCGGCCGTTTCGAGGGTCTCAGAACCATCACGGCGCTCGGCGCTCCCCATGACTGCCTGGAACTGAGCTACGCTGGCGGCGATCGCCTTTATCTGCCGGTCGAGAACATCGAGCTGCTGTCGCGTTACGGCTCGGACGAGACGGGCGCTCAGCTCGATCGCCTGGGCGGTGCTTCGTGGCAGTCCCGCAAGGCCCGCCTCAAGCAGCGCTTGAGGGAGATGGCCGGCGAGCTCATCAAGATTGCGGCGCTACGCCAGCTCAAGGAGGCCCCCGCCATGGCGCCTCCGACCGGCACTTACGACGAATTCGTCGCCCGCTTTCCCTATGAGGAGACAGAGGATCAGGCCGCGAGCATTCAATCCGTCATGGACGATCTCGCGGCGGGCAAACCCATGGATCGTCTGGTCTGCGGCGACGTAGGCTTCGGCAAGACGGAGGTTGCACTGCGGGCCGCTCTGGTGGCTGCCCTCTCCGGCTTCCAGGTCGCGGTCGTGGTGCCCACGACGCTTCTGTCCCGCCAGCACTACAAGACGTTTTCTGAGCGGTTCGCCGGCTTGCCCGTGCGCGTGGCACAGGCGTCGCGCATGGTCTCGGCCAAGGACCTGGCCGATGTGAAGGAGGGCTTGAAGAAGGGCCAGATCGACATCGTGGTCGGGACGCACGCCCTGCTGGGCAAGGCGATCGAATTCGCGCGGCTGGGCCTTTTGATCGTCGACGAGGAGCAGCATTTCGGCGTCGCGCACAAGGAGCGCCTGAAGCAGATGCGCGAGGATGTCCATGTTCTGACGCTGTCTGCCACGCCGATACCCCGCACGCTTCAACTCGCGCTGTCCGGCGTGCGGGAACTGTCCCTCATCACCACGCCGCCGGTCGATCGGTTGGCGGTGAGGACCTACATCAGTCCTTTCGATCCGGTCATCGTGCGCGAGGCTCTGCGCAGGGAGCGGTATCGTGGCGGTCAGTCCTTCTACGTCTGTCCACGGCTCTCGGATCTCGACGACGTCGTGGAGTTCCTGAGCGAGCAGACGCCCGAGCTGCGCGTGGCTCGCGCACATGGCCAGCTGTCCGCGACGGAGCTCGAGGACGTGATGACAGCCTTCTACGAAGGACAGTACGACGTGCTCGTCTCCACCGCGATCGTCGAAAGCGGTCTCGATATCCCCAACGCGAACACCCTGATCGTCCATCGCGCCGACATGTTCGGTCTCGCTCAATTGTATCAGTTGCGCGGTCGGGTCGGCCGATCCAAGACGCGTGCCTATGCCTATTTCACAACGCCCGCCGGCAAGACATTGACCCCGAATGCGGAGCGTCGGTTGAAGGTGTTGCACAGTCTCGACCAGCTCGGAGCGGGCTTCTCCTTGGCTAGTCACGACCTCGATATCCGCGGCGCCGGCAATCTGCTCGGTGACGAGCAATCGGGCCATATCCGGGAGGTCGGCTTCGAACTCTATCAGCAGATGCTCGAAGAGGCCGTGGCCTCTCTGAAGGGCGGCGATCTCGGCGAGGCCTCCGATCAGTGGAGCCCGCAGATCTCGATCGGGCTGCCGATGCTGATCCCGGAAGTTTATGTCGCGGACCTTCAGGTGCGCCTCGGGCTCTATCGTCGATTGTCGTCACTCGAGCTCCGCGCCGACCTCGACGCGTTCGGCGCGGAGCTGGTCGATCGTTTCGGCGAACTGCCCGACGAGGTGCGCGCGCTGTTGGACGTCATGGAGATCAAGGCGCTGTGCCGTCAGGCCGGCATCCAGGAAATCAACGCAGGCCCGAAGGGAGCGGTGATCGCGTTCCGAAAGTCGCGATTCACAAATCCTGAGGGGTTGGCGCGCTATCTCGTTCAGCACAAGGCCAGCGCCAAGCTGCAGCCCGATCACAAAGTGCTGTTCAAAGGCGATTGGGATCTGCCGGATAAGCGGCTTGCGGGAGTTCGCGCGATGGCGAGCGACCTGGCCGGATTGGTGAACTCCGTGCCGCAGGCGGGCGAGACCAAGGCCGCGTCCTCCCCTTCTCCGCGACGGTTCTGAGCGCGAGGCACGGTCGGCTGGTCCATTCCGGCACAGGCCTCTGCGCTTCTTTCACCATTACTTTAATGAGCGGCCCGGAAACCTTAATCCCCGGGCGACATTTCACATCTGATTCATGCCTGACGCCTACAAACCATCCAAGAGCGAGAGAAGCCGCGAAGGCTCACGTTCAATTCGGGATGGTGTCACATGGTCCGCTTCACTCTCGGCAGGGGCAGTCCTGCCGGCTCCGCGCGTCGCCTGAAGGACGATGAGCGCGGCATGGCGGCGGTCGAGTTTGCGATCGTCGCGATGCCCTTCATGATGGTGCTGTTCGGCATCATGTCGGTTTGCATGCTGTTCTTCGCGACGCTCTATACCGAGAACGCGGTGTGGGTCGCCTCCCGCGATCTCAGAACCGGCATCTTCCAGACCGCGGCGTCGGGTTCGCGCTACGCGGGCCTCACGGGCGATACCCTCAAGAACGAATTCAAGAAGTCGATCTGCGAACGTACCGCCAACTACAGCGACTGCATGACCAACATGCGCGTGCTCGTGCAGGCTCGCACGTCGTTCAGCTCCATGACCGCCCCGAACTGTCTGACGAACACCAGTGATCTGGTGAGCGACACGGATGCGATGGCCGCGTTCAATGCCGGTGCCGCGAGTTCGGTCGTGATGGTGACCGCTTGCTACAAATGGAGATTCGGCGGTCAGCTGCCATTCCTGAAACTCGGGAACATGGCGGACGGTTCGCTCCTGATCCAGGCATCCGCCTCGTTCCGCACGGAACCCTACAACTGAGAACGCCTGCGCCATTCAGTCCGCACATCAGGTGTCCCATGTCCATGCTGCCTCTTGCATCCAGACCGCTCATCCGCGTTGCCGTTCGTGCCCGTCGTGCCGCGCGGCGCTTCGGACACGATCGCCAGGGCATCGCCGCCGTCGAATTCGCACTCATCGTGCCGATCATGATGCTGATGTTCATCGGTGCGGTGGAGATGAGCCAGGCGGTGACCGCCGATAGGGCGCACGAGCCAGGTGGCCAGCACCACGGGTGATCTCGTCGCGCGTATCGACAGCGATATCACCCAGGCGGAGGTCCTCGACATCGCGAAGGTCGGTAGTTATCTGATGAACCCGTTCACCTCGAGTACGCTGACGATCAATCTGAGCGTCGTCACCTCGACCGCGGCGAGCGCGACGAACACCTCCGAGCGCTGGCGTTGCAACTTCGTGGGCAGCAATCCCGGGACCATCAATTGTACCTGTCCGCTGACGGCCTACGCGATACCGGCGGGCCTCATCAGCACCTCCGACGGCGTGGTGATCGCTGACGTGCAGTACAACTATCAGCCGCTTCTCTTCGACTTCTTCATGAAGAGCGCAAAGGGCGGCAGCGGCGTGTATGCGCTGAAGGAAAAGCTCTACGTGAAACCGCGCGCCATCTGCCCGAAGTTGAAGAGGACGGATGGCGCGACCTGCTCCTGCTTCTGAGTCGAACGGCTCGGGCGTTCACCGCGAGGTCGGCGCGCGTCGACAGGATCGAAATCTGATCCCCGACCCGGGAAAAGAAAAGGCCCGCACCTCTCGAGGTGCGGGCCGCTTCGTCTCGGCGATAGCCTGAGCGTCACGCCTTGTCGTGCTTCTCGACCAGTGCCTTGGCGGCCGCGATCAGCTTTGCGCCATCGATGTTCTTTGCCTTGACCTGCTCGATCCAGGCCGCGGCCACGGGCTCGCAAGCCTTGATCCACTTGGCCTTCTCCGCCTCGGAGATCGAGGAGATGGTATTGCCCCGCTTCTTGACCATGTCAGAAACGGTGACAGCCTGATCGTCCCACATCTGGCCGGCCAGGGCCGCAAAAGCCAAGCCGCTTTCCTTGTCCAGGATCTGACGCAGCTCGGCGGGCATGCCCTCGAACTTCGCCTTGTTCATCGCGAGGAAGAAGCTCGCGGTGTAGAGCGTCGGCGATCCCGGGATCTCGGTGTGGAACTTGGTGAGTTCGTGGACCTTGATCGCGGGCACGACTTCCCAGGGAACCACGGCGCCGTCGATGACCTTCTGGGCGAGGGCTTCGGGAACCTGAGGGACGGGCATGCCGACCGAAACCGCGCCGAGCGCCTTGAGGGCCTCGCCGGCAAGGCGCGTCGGATTGCGCAGCTTGAGCCCCTTGAGGTCGTCCATCGTCGCGACCGCCTTGTTGGTATGGAGCAGCCCGTGGTCGTGCGCCCAATAGGACAGGAGCTTGATGTCCTTGACCTCGTCCTTCAGGTTCGCATCGGCGAACTCCTGCGCCGCCTTGGCGTTCACGATCCCCCGCCGGGCGCACAGGAACGGCAGCTCGAAGACCTCGGTGGTCGGGAAGCGACCGGGCGTGCTTCCGGGCAGGGTCCAGACGATGTCGGCCACGCCGTCTCGGGCCTGATCGTAGAGCTGCGGCGGCGTGCCGCCGAGCTGCATGGATGGGAAAATCTCGATCTTGATTTTGCCCTGCGAGGCGTCCTCGACCTTCTTGGCCCAGGGCGCCAGCATCTTGGCGTGACCATTGGAAACCGGTGGCAGGAAGTGATGCAGCCGTAGCGCAACGGTCGATTGAGCGAGTACAGAGGTGCTCCACACGGCCGGCGCGGCCACCGCGCCCGCAGCACCGCCAACGAACTTACGGCGTGAAATGCCCATTTCTGCTTCCTCCCATTGAGCGCCTGCCTTGGGGCTGGCTTCGTGCAGTCGTATCAGGTCCGCTATCCGTCACAAATGATTTAGAGGGCCGGATTGATGAACGAGCCTCAACAATCCGGCCGCGCCGTCCCGGCGCCTGATCAGGCTCCCTTGAAGGCGGCCTTCCGCTTCTCCACGAAGGCCGTCATCCCTTCCTTCTGGTCATCGGTCGCGAACATCGCATGGAAGACGCGCCGCTCGAAGCGGATTCCCTCTGCGAGCGTGGTCTCGTAAGCCCTGTTCACGCTCTCCTTGGTCATCATGGTCGCCGTCAGCGACATGTCGGCAATGGCGGCGGCCGTCTTGAGCGCGTCCGCCAGGAGTTCCCCGGCAGGAACGACCCTGCTGACCAGGCCCGAGCGCTCGGCCTCGGCGGCATCCATCATGCGCCCCGTCAGGCACATGTCCATCGCCTTGGCCTTGCCGACGAAGCGTGTGAGCCGCTGCGTGCCGCCTGCGCCCGGCATGACTCCGAGCTTGATCTCCGGCTGGCCGAACTTGGCCGTGTCGGCGGCGATGATGAAGTCGCACATCATCGCCAGTTCGCATCCACCGCCGAGCGCGAACCCAGCCACCGCCGCGATCACGGGTTTGCGGCAGCGTGCGACGCGATCCCAGGGGGCGATGAAGTCCTCCTTGTAGGCCTGGATATAGGTCTTGGATTGCATCGCCTTGATGTCGGCTCCGGCCGCGAAGGCCTTCTCCGATCCCGTGATGACGATGCAGCCGATCGCGTCGTCGGCCTCCATGGCGTCGATCGCCTTGCTCATTTCTGCGATCAGGGCGGAATTCAGCGCATTGAGTGCCGCCGGCCGGTTGAGCCGCACGAGGCCGACTTTGCCGTGGGTCTCGACGATGATGTTCTGATAGCTCATGCGATATGTCCCATTTCTTTTCGGGGTCGAGTGGAGTGCGTCAGACAGTCAGCACGATCTTGCCGATGTGCTGGCTCGTTTCCATCCGCCGGTGAGCGTCGGCTGCACGCGCGAGCGGAAATGTGGAGTCCATGACAACCTTGATCCGGCCATTGGCCAGCAGCGGCCAGACCTTGCTTTCCAGTGCACGCGCGAACCCGGCCTTGACCTCCCGAGTCCTCGGCCGAAGGGTAGAGCCGGTGAGGGTGACACGCTTCATCATCAGGCGCGCAACGTTGATCTTGATGTCGGCGCCGCCGAGCGTGGCGATCTGTACGATCCTGCCGTCTTCGGCGGCGGCCAGCAGGTTCCGTTCCGTATAGTCGCCACCCACCATGTCGAGGGTGACGTCGATCCCGCGGCCGCCCGTCACCTCCTTGCAGACCGCAACGAAATCCTCGGTTCGATAGTCGATTGCCCGATCTGCTCCCAGATCGACGCAGACCTTGCACTTCTCCGCCGATCCGGCGGTCGCGACGACTTTTGCGCCGAATGCCTTGGCCATCTGGATCGCCGTGGTGCCGATCCCGCTGGTTCCCCCGTGGACCATGAACCACTCGCCGGATTTCAGGCCGCCACGCTCGAACACGTTGTTCCAGACCGTGAAGAAAGTCTCGGGAACGGCTGCGGCGCGAACCAGGTCGAGGCCCTGCGGCGCTGGTAACGCCACCGGCTCCTCGGCGATGCAGTAGGCGGCGTAGCCACCACCGTTGACGAGGGCACATACCGGGTCGCCGACCTTCCAGCGGGCGACCCCGTCACCGATTGCGGCGACTTCACCGGCAACCTCGAGGCCCGGAAGCTTGGAATGTCCCGGCGGCGGTGGATAGGCCCCCATGCGTTGCTGAACGTCGGGCCGATTGACCCCGGCCGCCGCCACCTTGATCAGGATTTGTCCTGGGCCGGGATTCGGTGTCGGGACTTGGCCTGCGACAAGCACCTCCGGTCCACCCTTGCCCGCGAGTTCGACGGCTGTCATGAGTTCGGGGATCGAGGTCATTGGGTGCTCCGGAAGGCAGACGCCGAGGGATCTGGACGCCTTGATTTGCCCGAGCGCGACACGGTGCACAAGTGGCGTCGGGCGGCGCTTTCCCTGATCTTGGCCGTGGGTGAATGCGATGGAATGGGACGAACTCAAACCGAAGCCGAGAAAAGAGGCGACCATCGGGGAAAACCTGGAGTCCTTCTCGATCGAAGAGCTGAACGCCCGCATCGCGGCGCTGCGTGACGAGATTGGGCGCACCGAAGCGGAACTCGAGTGCAAGCGACGTCACGCAGCCGCGGCGGATGCGCTGTTCGGGAAGCCCGCCTGAATGCCCCCGGCGATGTTTTGCACAGGTCCGGGCAAGACAATTCACACGTTCTTCCAACTACGCCGTCCACGATCTATCCTCGACTTAAGCAGCAGTTCTGTTCTGCGCACAGAGTATGCGTAAGCGCGCGGAGCCCACGTGGTCATGCCGGTGGACTGCCGGTGGTAGTGCGTCAGTTGCCGTGCGTATCGATTAAGCGTTCCGGTCCAGGGCGATCATGCGTCTCTGAAGTTCGAGTGCCTGGAGAGTTGCGTACCGGAGCGTTTTCCCCCGCCTTGCGGAACCGGCCGAGTGCATCCCCCCGATGCCGCCCCTACGGCCCAAACCCCGCCGCGGGGGGATTTTTTTTGTGCACCGCCCTGTGCAGGCGGCGCATGTTCCATGCTGAAGCCGGACGCCGGCTTCTTTCCCCTCGCTCCCTACCTCGGAGCGGCGTGACGATCAGCTTCGATGCGACGGCACGATCAACGGCTCGGGCGCGCGGCGGCCGCGGATCAGGTCAGCGGCTTTTTCACCGATCATGATGGTTGCGGCGTTGATGTTTGCCGACAGCATCTTGGGCATGATCGATGCATCGACGATGCGCAGCCCCTCGAGGCCGTGAACTCGGAGCTGGTCGTCGACCACGCTCATCGGATCGCTGGCCGGCCCCATCTTGCAGGTGCCCGCCGGGTGGAACGTGGTGGTACCCCGCTGCTTGGCCGATCCGAGCAGATCCTCGTCGCTCTGGACCTGTCGACCGGGAAAATCCTCATGGTCGTAGTAGGGCTGCAGTGGCGGAGACGACAACAGACGCCGAGCGAGCTTCATGCCCTTGAGCAGGACGCTTCGGTCGCTCTCTTCCGCGAGATAGTTCGGCTGGATCACGGGTGGATCGTAAGGATCTGCCGAGCGAAGACGCACCCAGCCGCGACTGTCGGGCCGTTGTTGCCAAGTGGCGATCGTCATCCCGGGCTCCCGCTCGAGCTGACCTTGCACCCCTTCCATGTAGCTGGCCGGAGTGAATGTGAATTGCAGGTCCGAGACGGGCACGTCCGGCTCCGAGCGCCAGAAGCCGTAGACGAGCGTTGGGCTCAGCGACAGCAAGCCTCGCCGTGTGAACGCGTACTTCAGGACTTCTCGGGCGAGTTTCAGGCCGCGGACCCGCTCGTTGATCGTTTCGACGTTCTTCACCCGCGCGCAGAATCGCGGAGCGTAGTGGTCTTGAAGGTTCTCACCGACGCCGGGCAGGTGGCGGCGCACCTCGATACCGTGCCGGCCGAGTTCGGAAGAGGGGCCGATGCCGGAGAGGAGCAGGAGCTGAGCCGAGTTATAGGTCCCGCCGCTGAGGATCACTTCGCGTCGGGCTTTGGCGGTGCATGCGTAGCCGCTGGCGCCGCCGCGCATGTAGGCCACGCCGGTTGCCCGGTTGCCATCGAAAATGAGACCGGTGGCATGAGCATGTGTCTCGACCGATAGATTTCTTCGCTTCATGGCAGGGCGGAGAAACGCCACCGCTGTACTCATGCGCCTGCCATTGTGAATGGTGCGCTGAGCGTAGGAAATGCCCTCCTGGGTAGGTCCGTTGTAGTCGATGTTGCGCGGGATGCCCATCTGCACGGCGCCCTCGATGAACGCGTCACAGAGCGGATGTCGCCAATTGATGTCTGTGACTTTGAGCAAACCGTCGCGACCGCGATACGTATCTTCGCCCGCTCCGATTCTCTGCTCGCTGCGCTTGAAGTAGGGAAGAACGTCGGCATACCCCCAGCCCCGGTTCCCCATTTGCGCCCAGCCATCGAAATCGAGCGGCTGTCCACGATTGTAGATATTGCCGTTGATCGAGCGCGAGCCGCCGAGGGTCTTGCCGCGCGGGGCGAGAATGCGTCGCCCGCCGGTCCAGGTGCTCGGCTCCATGCTGTAGAGCCAGTTCACGCGCGGATCGTAGAAAGTCTTGATGAAGCCGGCTGGGATGTGGATGTAGGGGTGCCAGTCCTTCGGACCTGCCTCGAGCAGCAGCACCGTAACGTTCTCATCTTCGGACAGCCGGCTGGCCAGCACAGAGCCGGCCGACCCCGCCCCGACGATGATGTAGTCGAAAGTATCCACGCCGGTCCGCCTCGTCATCGAATGAAGGATGTCGTCGCGAACAATAGCGGGCGTGAGATCAGCGGCAACGGGCAGTCCTGCAGACGTGGCTTGCCGCCCAAGGCTCCCCTTTTTCGTTTCGGGTTGCTCCGGGCGCGGGCTCCCGAGCAGTGCGGGGTGCTATTGACAAGACCTGACCTCGGGGAAGCGTCGTCTCCGTCCAGGATTGACATACCCGGCATCGGAAATGCTAAGCGATACCCCGCAAGCGAAAGACGCGGAGCGCGTGGTCGTGTCGGCAGACGAGCCGAAAAAGTCTGTCCGTGGAGCGCATCCGCCGGTGCGAACGGCGAAATTTCGTCTCGGCGATGTCGTAAAGCACCGCGTCTATCCGTTCCGCGGCATCATTTTCGACATCGACCCGGTGTTCAACTCGACGGAAGAATGGTGGCAATCCATTCCAGCGGAGATAAGGCCGTCGAAGGACCAGCCGTTCTATCATCTGCTCGCCGAGAACGATAAGACCGAATACGTCGCCTACGTGTCTGAGCAGAACTTGCTGCCCGATACCTCCGGTAAGCCGCTGCGACACCCGCAGATCAAGGATCTGTTCGTGATCGAGAAGGGCGCCTATCGGGCAACGTTCTTGAACGCACATTGAGCCGCGCCCGGGTGGTCGCTCCCGGTCGCTCCATCCGAATCTTCCCCGGTCCCTGATTTTCGATACGACGGTGGAAATGATTCGGGCCGCCGGTTGCGCCGGCGGCCCACGTCGAGTGTCGTTCGTAACGCCAGGATTACTTCTTCTGCGCAGGAGCCTGCTGCGGCTGAGCCGGCGGAGCTGCCTTCTGCTGCGCGGTGCCATGCGCGGCGCTGCCGTGCATCTTGCTCATCTCTTCATTCTGCTTCTTGAACTCTTCCAGCATCTTCTGCTGGTTCTGACGGATCTGCTCCATCAGAGCGCGGCGCTGCTTGGCGTACTCGGCGTTGTCGGCCGACTTGCCGGACAATGCCGCGCCGAATCCATTGAGCGAAACGGGGAAGGCGACAGCCATGCCGTTACCGTTGACGGCATAGACGATCAGACCCGAACCGCCCTGGATCTCCTTCAGAACCTCCGGGGTCGCCTCGGTCTCTGCCGTGCAACCCGCCGAATGGCAAAGCGTGTAAGCCAGCTTGATCGGCGTCAGCTTGGTGTCGTCGACCTGCTCCCGCTTCTGAACCTTGTCCCACATGTCCTTGTTGTAAACACCGACTTGCATGCCGGGAGGGATCGACATGCCGAGCGGCAGCATCACCATCAGCATCTTGCGGTCGCTGCCTTCGATCTCACGGATCGCGGCCGACACCAGAACCATGCCGGTCGCGGCGTCGATGCGCTCGTGGTGCGTGAGGCAGATCGACCGGTCGCTGCGGACCTCTTTGCCATCTTTGTCTTTTCCGATGAACGGGGCCTTCTCGCAGAGCTTCACCCACGACGGGGCCTCGGCTGCCGCGGCCGGCTGTGCCGCCTTGGCAACCCCTTGGGCCGGAGCCGGGGCTTTCTGCTGGGCCGACGCCGGAGTACCCAGCGCGAACACCGCCAGGGCGGCGGCAGCCACGAAACCCATTGCCGGCCGGCTGACGAGCCCCCGCGCAGTTCCCGAATTTCTCATGAGAATCTCGACCTCTCTGTTGAGCCGGAATGTCCGGCCATCCCCTCTTCGAATGTGTCGCGAGCGCGGCCCCTCTTGATCCACAGAGCCGCGAGTTCTTGTAATGCACCCGTCCGCCGCCCCCCGGTGGTTCACCGGTCGAGCGGCTTGCGGGCAGCCGCGTATCTCCTGTCGGCTGCGCATTCGGCGCTTGCTCTAATGGCTCGATTGCGGCAATCCCGTGGCCACGATCCGGAGCGTGAAATCCTTGCACAGCGGATGCGAGGCACAGTTGCAGCGCGGCCACTGCGGCGACGTGGCACGACCGTGCCGCAACACCGCCGCGATCCTGCGTCGCAATCCGTCCGTCCGTGTCCGAACTGGAGGCATGGCCTTCGATAAGCGTGACCGTTGTTCGAGCCGGACCCTGGTGCTGGGAGGCATCTCGCCTTGAGATCGAAGTCGCCCTGGATTGCCGCATCTTTTGCACTGACCGCAGTCTTCGGCATGGCGTCGCCCGCGGGCGCTCAAGCACAGCCGACCCACGCGATTGCCATGCATGGCCAGCCGCGCCACCCCCCGAGCATGACGGCGTTCCCGTACGTGGACCCGTCTGCCCCCAAGGGCGGTCGTGTCGTCCTGGGCGTCTATGGCTCGTTCGACAGCCTCAACCCCTTGATCTTCAAGGGCGCTGTGGCTTCGGGCGTCCGGGAACTCGTCTATGAGAGCTTGATGGCGCGATCGGCGGACGAGCCCTTCAGTCTGTACGGCTTGTTGGCGGCGACGGTCGACGTGCCCCCGGATCGTAGCCGAGCCGATTTCACATTGCGCCCCGAGGCACGCTTTTCGGACGGCCGGCCCGTGACGCCGGCCGACGTCATTTTCTCCGTCGAGTTACTTCGGGAGAAGGGCTGGCCGTTCATGCGGTCCTACTATTCCAGGGTCGCATCGGTGAGCGAAATGCAGGGGGGGCGGATACGCTTCGCTTTCAAGCCCGGTCCCGACGGATCATTCGATCGCGAGTTGCCGCTGATCATCGGCCTGATGCCGATCGTTCCGCGTCATGCGGTCGATCCGGCCGCATTCGAGAGTACGACGTTGACCCCGCCCACGGGGTCGGGTCCCTATGTCGTCGAGCGGGTCGAGGTCGGTCGGTCCGTCACCTTCCGGCGCAATCCGTCATGGTGGGCGAAGGACCTGGCTGTCACCCGCGGCCGGCACAACTTCGACGAGATTCGCTACGACTACTACCGGGAGGAGACGGCGCTGTTCGAGGCTTTCAAGGCCGGCAGCATCGACATCTTCGTCGACGACGACGCCGGTCGCTGGTCCACGGGGTACGATCTGCCCGCACTTAGGGACGGGCGTCTCGTCAAGCTCGAGATCGAGCAGCGTACGCCCGCAGGCATGGCCGCACTGGTGTTCAATTCGCGCCGGGAGCCGTTCGAGGACATCCGCGTTCGCCGGGCGCTCATCCGGCTCTTCGACGCCGAACTCGTCAACCGCAACATCTACGGAGGCTTGGCGCGACGGACGCACAGCTTCTTCGAGCGTTCCGACCTGTCTTCGTTCGCGAACGCGGCAGGTGACGGAGAACGGGCCCTGCTGAGCAGGTATCCCGATGCGGTCAAACCAGAGATTATGGACGGAACGGCCCGGCTCCCGGTCAGCCCCGGCAACGGCAACAACCGGGCTAACCAGGAGCAGGCCTTGAAGGAACTCGCCGCGGCCGGCTATGCGATGTCCGGGACGCGCCTCCTCCACACCGCGACCGGCCGCCAGCTCGCCTTCGAAATCCTCGTGCAGACCCGAGCCGAGGAGCGCCTGTTGCTCAATTTCACACGCTCGCTGGCCGCGCTCGGCATCCAGGTGTCGTTGAGGCGGGTGGACTCGGCGCAATACGAGGCGAGGCTCAAGGACGGCCAGTACGACATGATCCGTACCGTATGGGGGGCGTCGCTCTCGCCAGGCAACGAGCAGCACAACCGCTGGGGCAGCAAGGCTGCCGAACAGCCCAACACGCGCAACTATGCCGGTATACGCAGTCCGGCCGTGGACGCGATGATCGACGCACTTCTCGCCGCGCGCGGCGCCACGGAGTTCCAGGACGCTGCCCGGGCCCTCGACCGCGTGTTGAGATCGGGGGACTATGTGATACCGCTGTTCCATCTCCCCCGACTCTGGCTGGCTCACTGGACGCACGTACAGCCGCCGGTCGCTGATGGCAGGACCAACGCCGGCTTCGATCTCGACACCTGGCACGTGAAGCGCCCGCAATGACGAGCACAGATCGCACACCCTGGCAGATCGGGTTTCGCGGAGTGCCCCCTCCGGCGGCATTCAACATGGCGCGCTACGCCATTGGTGCGGCTGCGCCGGACAAGCTCGCGCTCATTGTCGTGCACGATGCGGCGTCGACGGATCATGCGCGCTGGACCTATGCCCAGATCGAGGACGCGGTTCTGCGCGTCGCAGCCGCATTGCACGACCGGGGGATCGAGCCGGCATCGCGCATCATGATCCGCATGGAGAACACGCCCGAGTATGCGATCCTTTTTTTCGCGGCGATCGCCGGAGGCTTCGTTCCGATCCCCGCGTCGAGCGCGCTGACGCGGTCCGAGGCCCAATTCATCCTTGAAGACAGTCGCTCCGCCACCATCGCGCTGGCGGCCACGCTTCCAATCGAGCATTTGCCCAACGGCGTGCTGTTGCTCGAGGCTGAGGAGATCGAGCGAATGCTACGGCATGCGCGCCGCGCGGACTATGCCGCCACGCTGGCCGACGACCCCGGCTATCTCATCTACACCTCCGGCACAACGTCAAAGCCGAAAGGTGTGCTCCATGCTCATCGTGCGGCTTGGGGCCGCCGCCCGATGTACCAAGGCTGGTACGGCCTGACGTCGGCCGATCGGATGATGCACGCCGGCGCATTCAATTGGACCTATACGCTGGGGACCGGCCTGACCGATCCGTGGGCGAACGGCGCCACGTCCATCGTTTACACGGGTGAGAAGTCGCCCGAACTCTGGCCCCGTTTGATCCGGTCGACAGAGGCCACGATTTTCGCTGGAGTTCCCAGTCTTTATCGACAGATCCTGAAGTACGGCGCGGTCGATCGCGGCGCGCTGCCGTCGATGCGGCACGGTTTGATCGCCGGCGAGGCGCCTCCGCCTGGGCTGATCGAAACCTGGAAAGATGTGGCGGGAACCGACCTCTACGAGGCCTTCGGCATGAGTGAGATGTCGACCTACCTCTCCTCGTCGCCGTCGGTGCCGCGTCGGGTCGGCCGCATCGGCAAGGCGCAGCCGGGCCGGTCCGTAGTGATCCTGCCGCAGGACGGCGGCAGCGATCCGCTCCCGCCGGGTGAGCAGGGGCTCATTGCCGTCCACCGCTCCGATCCCGGCCTCATGCTCGGATACTGGCACCGGCCCGACGAGGAGCGCGAGGTCATGCGGGGCGATTGGTTCGTCGGCGGCGATATCGGTGACATGGACGCGGAAGGCTACATCGCGCATCGCGGACGCGCGAACGATCTCATGAAGGCGCTCGGATATCGCGTCGCGCCGCAAGAAGTTGAAGAGGTGCTGGCGAAGGTTCCGGGCGTGATCGAGGTGGCCTGTTGCGAGGTGCCGGTCCGCGAAGATCTGTCAGTCATCGGCGCAGTGCTCGTCTGTGGCGAGAACCGGCCACGGATCGAAGCACTCGACGCGCACGCAGCGCAGGCGCTGGCGCCGTACAAGCGGCCCCGCGCCTACGTGTTCGTCGATGCGCTGCCCCGAACAGCCAACGGAAAGCTCCGGCGTAACGCGCTTCCCGCCCTCGCCAGGGAACGGCTTCCGACATCCCGCGATTGATCGCGCCGCCGTGCGATCAATCGCTTCTCATGCTCTGGCTTGGGCCGATCAGGCGCGGCGCGTCCTCGGTGACTCGTCGGACCCCGCACCCTGTGAGAGCGCCGGAATGCGGTAAGCCCTGATCTCGGGAGGATCGCCGACGTAGCGTTCGACCTCGACCAGGCACGTGTGGGCAGAGCAGCCTTGGGTGAGCGGCGACGCGCCGATGTCGAGCGTGAGCACGTTGGCGTTGCCGTTGGTCTCGAGGATGTCCGGGCTGCCGAGCTCCTCGGGCGCGATCCAGGCACCCGTCGACAAACGCAAAACGCCAGGCCGCACCACGTCGCTGACGATGGCACCGGCCAGGAGTTGCCCACGATCGTTGAAGACCCTCACCAGATCACCGTCGGCGATGTTGCGGCGCGCGGCGTCGATGGGATTGAGCGTGAGCGGCTGGCGGCCGGCGACCTTGGCCGCCTGACTGTGCGGGCTGTGGTCGAGCTGGCTGTGGAGGCGCGTGTCGGGCTGATCGGTGAGCAGATGCAGGGGGAAACTCGCTGCCTTGTCGCTTCCCAGCCATTCGGCCGGCTCGTTCCAGCACGCGTGTCCGGGCTGATTGGGCAATCCGAAACCGGCAATGCGGCTGCTGAAGACTTCGATGCGGCCCGACGGGGTCGCCAGCTTGCCGGCATCCGGGTCGTTGCGGAACGCGTCGAGAAGGATCACGGGCTCGTTCGAGCCACGGAGCTCCACGAAGCCGCGTTCCCAGAACTCGTCGAAAGCCGGCAGAGTGACACCTGCAGCCCGCGCCTTGCCACGACCCTCTTCGTACAGCAGCTCGAGCCACTGACGTGAGGTGCGTCCCTCCGTGAAAGCATCGCGTGCCCCAGTAACCTCGGCGATCTCGCTGAAGATATCGTAGTCGTCTCTGGCATCCGCGATCGGCGGAACAGCCCGCTTCATCGCGATCATGAAGCGTTCGCGGTTCGCATAGCCGATGTCGTCGCGCTCGAGTGTCGTCGTCGCGGGAAGAACGATATCGGCCATCTTCGCATTGGCGTTCCAATACTGTTCGTGAACGACGATCGTCTCCGGCTTCTTCCGCCATGCGCGACTGAGTCTATGGAGGTCCTGATGGTGATGGAATGGATTGCCGCCGGCCCAATAGATCAAGCGTATATCAGGGTATGCGTAGCTGCCGCCGAGATAAGTGAACGTGTCTCCCGGCCGCTCCAGCATATCGGCGATGCGGGCTACGGGGATGAAGTCGCGCACGGCGTTGGTGCCCTGCGGAAGCGTCGGGCCGGAGAACCGGGGATGGCCGCTGCCCATGAGGTTCGTTGCACCGTAGCCCAGTCCGAAGCCCCCGCCGGCCAGCCCGATCTGGCCGAGCATCGCCGCCAGCGTCACCGTCATCCAGAACGCATTCTCGCCATGGTGTGCCCGCTGCAACGACCAGGCGACGTTCAGCATGGTGCGCGATGCGGCCACATCCCGCGCGAGCTGAGCGATCGTTGCTGCGGGAACTTCGGTGATGTGCTCCGCCCACCCGGGCGACTTCGCCACGCCGTCGCTGCGGCCGGTTACGTAATCGGCGAAGTGTTCGAATCCCGTGCAGTACTTCGATAGGAATGCCTTGTCGTGCAGGTCCGCGACGATTAGTTCGTGCGCGATCGCAAGCATCAAGGCAACATCGGTGTTGGGCCGGATCGCAATCCATTCCACCGCCCCTTCAGCGACAAGATTGTCGCGAATTGGGCTGACATTGACGAAGCGTACGCCGCGACGAGCCATGCGGGCGATCGCGCCCGGAACCCGGTGTTCCGCTGCGCCTCCAGAGCTGACTTGCGCATTCTTTGCCGGAACACCGCCGAACGCGACGAAGAGCTCGGTGTGCGCCTCCATGACGTCCCAGCCCGTGTGGGTCTGCATCAGCTGATCCATGGGCGCGACGATGTGCGGCAGAATCGCCCGGCCCGCGCCGAGGCTATAGGTATCGACGTGCCTGACGTAGCCGCCGACGGCATTCAGAAAGCGATGAACCTGGCTCTGCGCATGGTGGAACCGACCGGCGCTGGACCAGCCGTAGGAGCCGCCGAAAATCGCACTGTTTCCGTGGGCGACCTTGACGCGCGACACCTCGCTGGCGACGAGTTCGCTAGCCTCGGCCCAATCGATCTCGATGAAGTCGTCTCTCCCCCTGCCCTCGCCGTTGTGCCCGGCAGCACCGCGCTCGAGCCAGCCGCGGCGCACCGCGGGTCGGCGTATCCTAAGACGCTCGGTGTCGTCCGCCAGGATCGACAGGCCGATGGGATTGGGCGCCGGGTCGTGGCGGAACGGTTTGAGAAGGGGCTTCGCGCCGGCCCGCTGCTCGACCTCGTACACGCCCCAGTGCATCGCCGTGAAGGTGGTCGACATGTCGGGCCTGCTCAAAGTGGACTGGTCTCGAGATCGCGGGAGAGTTCGATCAATTCCCTGGTATGGGGATGCTTCGCGGCGCCCGCGCGCAGTTCGTCGACAGACAGCTCCTCGACGAAGCGCCCCTGCTGCATCACGGCGATGCGATCGCACAGATGCGCCACGACCGGCAGGTTGTGGCTGACGAGTACGAATGTGAGTTTGCGCTTCGAACGCAGGCTTGTGAGGAGGTTCAGCACCTCCGCCTGGACGCTGACGTCGAGCGCGCTGGTGGGCTCGTCGAGCAGCAACACGCTGGGCTCGGGCAGCAGGGCGCGCGCGATGGCAACTCTCTGCCTCTGTCCGCCCGACAACTGATGCGGGTAGCGGAACCTTACCGAGGCGGGGAGCGCGACTTCGTCGAGAACGCGACGTATCCGCTCCTCGTGAGCATCGAGTCCCTGTACGGCGAGCGGTTCTGAGAGGATGCGGTCCACCGTCTGCCGTGGGTGGAGGCTGCCGTAGGGGTCCTGGAAAACCATTTGCACGGATTTGTAGAAGGCGCGCTGCGGACGCGGCGGCTTTCCGGCGACGGTCACCGTGCCGCTGCTTGCCGACAAGATTGCTGCCAGTAGCCGCAGGACCGTCGTCTTTCCGCTGCCGCTTTCTCCCACCAGCCCGAAACTTTCGCCCTCGCGCACGGCAAACGAAACGTCCTGCACCGCATGGACCGGACCGAATCTGACATTGACGCTGTCGACCGTGATCATGGTTGCTCGGTCGCTCCCCAGGCCGGATCGCGCTGCAGCGTGGGAAGGAAATCGGACCGTGTCCTCAGCTTGGGAAGGCATGACAGGAGGCCTCGCGTATAGGGATGCTTGGCCGCCGCCAGATCCCGCGCAGCGATCTCCTCGACGATCTTGCCTGCATACATGACCAGGATGCGATCGCAGAAACGACTCACCAGCGGCAGGTCGTGGCTGATGAGGATGAGGCCCATGCCGCGCGTTGTCACCAAGCCGTCGATCAGCCGCAGTATCTCCGCTTGCACCGTGGCGTCGAGCGCGCTGGTCGGCTCGTCGGCGATCAGCATGTCGGGCTCGGGGGCCAGCATCAGCGCGATCATCACCCGCTGTCCCATCCCACCGGACAGCTCGTGGGGATAAGCGTCGATGACGCGTCGCGGGTCCCTTATGCGTACCTGCTCGAGCAGGCGGATAGCCGCGTCGTGTGAATCCCTGCGCGATCCACCGTGATGAACCCGCCAGACTTCGCCGATGAGCGCGCCGACCGTCTTGACCGGGTTCAGCGAGAACTTCGGATCCTGCAGGATGAGGCCGATCCGCTTTCCACGCAGCGGGCGTACTTCGGCGTCGGTTGCCGTCGTGAGATCGGTGCCGAGGACGTTGAGCGTGTCAGCCGTGATGCGCGTCTGAGGCGGCAGCAATCGCATCAGGCTGCGCCCTGTGATCGATTTGCCCGAGCCCGACTCCCCGACGATGCCGACGCGTTCACGGCCGACCTTGAAAGATATCCCGCGAACGCCTTCGAACAGGCCCGATCGCGTCGGAAAGGCTATGCGCAGATTGCGCACATCGATCAGTGTTTGAGGTTCACTGGTCATTTCTGCTTCGGGTCCAGAACGTCGCGGAGCCCGTCCCCGAGCAGATTGAATGCCAGGCTGACGAGAAAGATGGCCACCCCGGGAATGGCGGGAACCCACCAACTGTCGAGGATGTAGCGTCGCCCCGTCGAAATCATGGTTCCCCATTCCGGGAGCGGGGGCTGTGCGCCGAGGCCGAGGAAGCCGAGGCCGGCTGCGGTCAGGATGATCGACGACATGTCGAGCGTGACGCGGACGATCATGCTGGGAACGCACACTGGCACGACGTGGCGCAGTACCACACGCAACGGTGAAGCGCCCGTCATGCGGACGGCTGCGATGTAGTCGGCGTTCCTGATCGTCAGCGTCTCTGCCCGGGCCAGCCGCGCATAGGGTGGCCAGGCTGTCAGCGCAATCGCGATCACTGCGCTCTCGACGCCCGGCTTGAGCGCGGCGACGAAGGCGAGCGCCAGAATGAGGCGCGGAAACGCGAGAAACACGTCGGTGACACGCATCAATAAGCGGTCCAGCCATCCGCCCGCGTATCCTGCGATGCAGCCGATCGCGAGTCCCGCGGGGGCAACCAGGACGACAACGGCCAGCACCATCCCGAGCGTGATGCGGCCGCCGTAGACGATACGCGACCAGACATCCCGGCCCAATTCGTCGGTTCCCAGCCAGTGCGCGGCAGAAGGAGGCTTGAGGCGATTGGCGAGGTTCTGTGCCGCCGGGTCGTGAGTGGCCAGCCACGGCGCCAGCAGGCTCACCACGAGAACCAGCAGGATGACGATCAGCCCCGAAACCGCCAGTGGGTTCGCCTTGAATGTGAGCCACAGGTGATAGCGCCTGACCCAGGCCGCCTGACGGCGCGATTCGGGCGCGTCCGCCATCAGCCACGCTCTCGTGAACGGAGTGCTCATCGGGCCCGCGGATCCATGAGTCGATAGAGAAGGTCTGAAAGGATGTTCAAGCCGACATAGATGGCGCCGACCACCAGCGTCGCGCCGAGCACCGCGTTCATGTCGGAATTGAGAAGCGAGACGGTCAGGTACTGGCCGAGCCCGGGCCATGAGAACACGGTCTCGGTCAGGACCGCTCCTTCGAGAAGGCCGGCATAAGTGAGAACCAGCACGGTCAGCAGCGGAATGCGGATGTTGGCGAAGGCGTGCCCCCAGATCACCCGGCGTTCACTGAGGCCCGCCGCGCGCACTGCGGTGACATACTCGCTCTGCAGCTCGGTCAGCATGTAGGCCCGCGTCATGCGTGTTATGTAGGCCAGCGAGAAGAACGCCAGGACTCCGGCCGGCTGCGCCAGGTGGGCCATCGCGTTCCTCCAGGCAGGCCAGTCCCGCGCCAGCGCCGCATCGATCGTCAGCAGCCCGGTCCGCACGTCGACCAGATCTTGAAAAGCCGCGCCCTGCCGCCCGGTGCCCGGAGCCCAGCCCAGCTTTGCGTAGAAGATGAGCAGCGAAAGCAGCGCCAGAACGAATATCGGCAAGGCATGGCCGACGAGGCAGAGCAGTCGGATACCGTGGTCCCACCAGCTGCCCTGCCGAACGGCCGCGGAGACACCCAGTGGGATTCCGGCCAGCGCGGCGATGATGATCGCGGCCGTCGCCAGCTCGAACGTCGCCGGAAAGAAGGTCGCGATATCCTTCGTCACCGGATTGGACGTCATCACGCTGGTACCCAGGTCACCCTTGAGGATCTGGGCGACGTATCGGATGAACTGCTGCCAGAGTGGAAGATCGAGTCCCAGTGCTATGCGCGTCTTTTCGATTGTTTCCTGTGGTGCGCGATCTCCCAGGATCGACAGAACTGGATCGATCGGCACCACACGCCCGATGAGAAAGGTCACGAGCAGCAGGCCGAAAAGGGTGACGGGGACACTGACGGCGGTTGTCGCCAGCGCCCTCCACGTATGGGACCGTCGCCCAGTGTCGCCCGCCACTCGTCGTCCCCTCAGCTTTTAACGATGCCGTCATAGCGGGTGCTGTCGTAGAGCAGGCCGAGATCCAGGCCCTGCACGTTCGCCCGCGATGCCACCAGCTGGACTTCCTGGAAGAGGTAGACGATCGGCGAGACCTGCGCATCGTCACGCTGCAACTGCTGGTACAGGGCGAGACGCTTCGCGGTATCCTGCTCCTTCGTCGCATCGGTGACGCGCTTGGTGAATTCGCCGGTATCCCAGCTCAAGCGCCAAGCGAACTTTCGGCTCTTGCTGTCCGCTGAATTGTCCGGATTGTGCAGGAACCAATCCGAGTTCGTGTGCGGGTCGAAGTAGTCGCCTGCCCATCGCCCCATGTACATTTGCGAATTCCGGCTACGCAGCTTGGTGAGGGCCTGGCGCGCTTCTGCCGGCATCATTTTGCACTTGATGCCGATCTCCGCGAGGTTGGCTTGGATGGCCTGCGCGATGTCGGGGAAGGGGTACGCGTTGGAATAGTCGTACTCCACCTCGAACCCCTGCTCGAAGCCGGCCTTCTTCATCAGTTCGCGCGCGTGGTCGACGCGACGGGAGAACGGCTTGTCGGTGACGGCTCCGGGGAAGCCGACGGGCTGGTGCATCTGGTGCACCATGTAGCTGTCCTTGAGGATGTTCTTCTGAATGCTGTCGTAGTCGATGGCGAACTTCACGGCCTGACGGACTTCGACTTTCTGCCAGGGCGCGAACGGCTGAGACAGCGCCAGGACGAGTTGGCTCGCTCTGGGGATCTTCTGGACGCGGTAAGCTGCGTCCTTCGAAAGGCGCTCGACCACCTCCGCCGGCAGGCCTCGCGCGAAATCGATGTCTCCCTTCTCCAGTCCCAGCTGCTGAGGCCCCGGTTCCGGCATGTGACGGATGACGATCCGGCGCGTCTTGGGCTGTGTCACCGCATGTGGGTTTGCCTCCAGGATGAAGCTGTCGCTGGGGCGCCACACGCGCAACTGATACGGCCCAGAGCCGGCGGAGTTCTGCTTCAGCCAGGCATTGCCCCAGTCCCCGTCCTTCTGATTGGCCATGGCGACCGCCTTCTCGACGACGCCACCGACGTTCGCCGAAAGGCAGTTCAGGAAAAAGCTCGGCGCCACGCTTTCAGGCAGAGCGATGACCAGCGTGGTGGCGTCGGTCGCGCTGATTGCCGTGTCGACGTTGTCCTTGTTGAGACCGAACTGGGTCAGGATCGGGCCGGGCGATTTGTTCAGCTTGACGGCGCGCTGCAGAGAGAAGGCGGCGTCCTCGGCGGTCACAGGCTTGCCGGACGAGAACTTGTGATTGTTCTTCAGGGTGATCGTGAAGAGCTTTCCGTCCTTGGCGTCCCACGACGACGCGAGCACACCCTCGAGCTTCGAGGGGTCGCTGCTGCTTGGGCGCAGCAGTCGCTCGTAGATGTTGTTGCACACCTCGCTCCCGGAGAACTCGAAGCACTCGCCAGGATCGAGAGAGATGGCATCGGCCATCGCCATTCCGATGACCGCTGTGTCCTTCGGGGCCTGCGCCGCCGCGAAGCCGGAAGGCAATGTGGCTGTGGCGGCAAGTGCGGCCGTGCCGGCCAATACGTCGCGTCGTGTCGTCATGGTCGTGACCTTTCTGTCGCAAGTTACCATTTCGGGTCGATGGGGATACGTCGTCCTTCGTGAGCCTCGATCACTTCCCCGGCGTCGAGGCACAGGTCTTCCCGGTATCGGGGTGCGATGATCTGCACGCCCAGAGGCAGGCCCTTGGTGCTTCCGAGCGGCACGCTCAGGCTCGGGAGCCCTAAGACCGGAGCGGGGAAAAGGTAACGGCCGGCCATGTCGAAAAGGGACTGCAGGCTCGACTCGTCCGTCGTGTCCAGACCGTGTGGCAGCGCCGGGCCGGCGCACATGGGCATGACGATGATCGGCCAGCGCTCGAAGAACACCGACCAGGCGTACATCAGTCCATCACGGTCCGTCAGCGCTTGCCGGAAGTCCGCCAATGTGCCCGCGGGCCTCAGCTTCTGCCAAAGCTCCATCGACCTCTTGATTCCATGATCGCCGTACTGGTTCGCCTTTTCTTCGAGGGCCCCGAAGACGTCGGGAACGCCGATGCGATGCCAGAGCTCGTAGGCCAGTTCCAGGTCGGGCGGATCGACTTCTTCTACCGCATAGCCGGCCGATGCGAGCCGCCGTCCGGCTTCGACGATCACGCCTGCCGTTGCTTCATCCGGTTTGGCTCCGGGCGCCTTGCGGACCAGGGCGACCTTGATCGGTCGGGTCGGCGCGGGTCCCTCGAGCGGCGTGTCGATCCAGCGGTTGTCCCTGTGGTCGCGTCCAGCCATGACGGCCAGGGCGAGGCGAGCATCGCGCACCGTGCGCGTCAACGGTCCTTGCACCGCCATGAGCTGGGAGGCTATGGCTCGGCCGGGCGGCGCGGTGTCGTTGAAGCCAGGGACACGTCCATAACTCGGCCTCAGGCCGACCACGCCGTTACAGTAGGCCGGCCAACGGATCGAGCCGGCGATGTCGTTGCCTTGTCCGATCGTGCCGATCCCCGCGGCGACCGCAGCGCCTGCGCCGCCGCTCGAGCCGCCGCAGGTGTGTTCGCGGCTATAGGGATTTTCGGTACGCCCATGCAGATCGTTCTCGGTGTAGAAACGCATCGAGAAGGCCGGAGTGTTAGTGCGTCCGACGAAGATCGCTCCGGCCTTGCGCATGTTCGCGATGACCGGGTTGTCGGAACGGGCGGTGAGTTCCTTGAGCGCCACCACGCCATTGTCGCTCGGGCACCCGATCTGGTCGGTATTGCACTTCGTCGTAACCGGCACGCCATGGAGCGCACCGAGCACATCACCCCTGGCTCGCGCTTTGTCTGCGGCATCGGCTTGGGCGACAGCCTGTTCATGCAGCGCCAAAGTGATCGCGTTCAGCTTCGGATCGACCTTGTCGAGACGCTCGAGGCACGACAACGTCGCTTCGCGGCTCGATAGCGCGCCGTTACGGATCAGTGCAGCCTGCTCGGTGGCATCCATCTGCCAGGGTTCGGTCGGCATGCACACTCCCCTTCTGCGTCTGTGTCGAAGGACGGAACTCGCTCATTGCTAAGCTGCGAGTCCGCGTTCCCGCGCGGTTGCGAGTGCCTCGTCCAGCGCTTTGAGCATGATGTCGAACATCTCGTCTACTTCGCCTGGCGCGATGATGAGCGGAGGGCACAGGCACAGCGCGTTGTTCACGGCACGCGAGATCAGTCCGAGACGATGTGCGTTCTGTGAAGCCAGAAGCGCGATGTTGTCGGTCGCCGGGAAGGCCTCGCGCGTTTCCTTGTTGCGCACGACCTCGACGGCCCCGATCAGTCCGACTCCCCGGGTTTCACCGACGAGAGGATGAGCGCGCAGCGCGTGCAGGCTCTGCAGGAAATGCGGTGAGATCCTGCGAACCATCCCGACGACGTCGAGTTCTTCGTAGATCTTCAGCGTTTCGAGCGCGACCGCCGTCGACACAGGATGGCCGGCGTACGTGAATCCGTGTCCGAAGACGCCGATCTTCTTGCTTTCGGCAACCATCGCTTCGAAGATCTGGCGGCTCACCATGGTGCCCGAAATCGGCGCGTACGAGGACGACAGAGCCTTGGCGACCGTCATGATATCGGGTGTGATCGAATAGGTGTCGGAGCCGAACATCGACCCCGTGCGGCCGAAGCCGCAGATCACCTCGTCGGCGATGAGCAGAATGCCGTAGCGTTTCAGGATCGGTTGGATCGCATCGAAGTATCCCTTGGCTGGGATCACCACGCCGCCGGCGCCTTGAACCGGCTCCGCGATGAACGCGCCGATCGTGTCGGGGTTCTCCCTCAGAATGAGGTTTTCGAGGTTGCCGGCGATCCGCTGCACGAAATCGGCCTCGCTCTCCCCGGCTTGGCCGAAATGGAAATAGCTCGGACAGTCGGTACGCAGGACGCCGCCCAAGGGCAGGTCGAAGTCGGTATGATTGTTGGGAAGGCCGGTGAGACTCGCCGAATAGATCGTCACGCCATGATACGCCCTGACGCGTGAAATGATCTTCTTCTTGCGCGGCTTGCCGATCGCATTGTGATAGTACCAGACCAGCTTGATCGCCTGATCGTTCGCCTCGGATCCGGAGGCCGAGAACAGAACCTTGTCGAGGGACTTCGGCGCGATGTTGAGCAGCCGTTCGGCGAGATCGATGGCCGAATCATGTGACCGGTGGCCGAACATCTGATTGTACGGCAACTCGAGCATCTGACGGTACGCGGCTTCCGCCAGGCGCTTCTGCCCGTAGCCGAGCGAGACCGACCACAATCCAGCCATTCCCTCCAGGAAGCGCTTGCCGGCATCGTCGTAGATATAGACCCCCTCGCCGCGCCTTATGATCGATGGCCCTTGCGTGAGGTGCTTGTCGAGATTGGTCGTGGGGTGGATGAGATAGCGGATGTCGCGTGCGTGTGCCGAATTGGGAAGATGAGGCGTGTCCATGGTGAACCCCTGATTGTGTTCGGCTCAACGACCCTTGAAGGCAGGTTTACGCTTTTCCTTGAAAGCGCGCACGCCTTCCTTGAGGTCCTCGCTCGCCCGGACATTGTCGAGCAGGCGGCGGACTTCGGCAACGGATTCGAGCGGGCCTTTTGGCATCGCGTCGCGCGCCAGTTTCTTCAGCGCCTGGACCACCAGGGGGGCGTTCGACGCGATTTTGCGGGCGATGTCCTGCGCCCCGGCCACATGCTGGCCTTTCGGCGTGACCCGATTGACGAACCCGACCTGATAGGCGCGCTCCACCTCGAGTTCGTCGCCGACGAGGAGAAACTCCATCGCGACCTTGTGGGGCATGCGGGTGACGACGGAGGAGATACCACCGGCGGTCGTCCCGATCTTCGCTTCCGGATAGAGAAAGCGCGTCGTATCCGAAGCGATGCAGAGATCGCACATCTGCACCAGGACGAAGCCGCCGCCCACGACCCAGCCGGAGGTCGCCGCGATAACCGGCTTGTCCAGCTCGACACCGAGGCCCGGAACGGCATGCCACATGTTGGCTGGGAGATCCTTGACGTCTGCGCCGACGCAGAAGTACGCCTCGTCGGACGATGCGAGGACGGCGACACGGTCGTCACTGTCCCGGAACCGGGTCCACGCTGCGCGCAATTCGTCGCAGAGCTGGTTGTTCAATGCATTCTTTGCCGCGGGCCGATCCATCGTGATGGTGGCGACGTGGTCGATACTCTCATAGCGAACAACCGTCATGGCGTCTCCTCACGCGGCAGCAATTGTCTTTGATCGGGGCCCTGTCGCGCCGAGATCTGCAGAAATGGCAGCGGCAGCTTCGAGTGTCGCTGTCTTGCAGAGGCTGTTGAGGATCCGCCGCAGTCGGTCCGCCGGTCCAGAAACGCCTACTGCGGCGACCACGGCCCCGGTGTGGTCGCGGATCGGAGCCGCGATGCTCCACACTCCCTGCCGCCATTCGCCCTTCGTCACGGCATAGCCCTGTGCCCGCACGCGGTTGAGTTCCGCTAGCACGCGGGGCGCGCTCGTCAGCGTCCGGTCCGTATAGCGCTTGAGATTTCGCAGGGCCGCATCGATTGTCGCCGGAGGCGCCCCGGAAAGAAGGACCTTCCCGGTGCCTGTGCAGTGAGCAGGAGCGTGGGCTCCGATCCGGCCGTAAGTTCTCACATACTGATCCGACTCGACCCGATCGATGTAGACCATCATATGTCCGTCGAGGATCGCAAGATGTGCGGTTTCCTGCGTCACGTTCCGCAGATGAGCCAAGTACGGCGCGCTGACCTTTCGAACATCGAGGCGTGCTGCGACCTGTGACCCCAGCCGCCAGAGTTTCAGGTCGGGCTCGTAGGAGCCCCGCTCGACGTTGCGCCGCGCGAACCCTGCGGCAACCAATGTGGACAGAAGACGATGCACGTTGCTCTTCGTCATGCGCATCTCGCGCGCGAGCTCGGCCACCCCGCGCGGCTCCGTGGACAATGCCAGCGCTTCGAGGACACGCAGGCCTTTGGTGAAGCTCTTGTCCAAGTCTAGGAACCCTTCTTCTTCATGCCCCAGAACACGGTGATCGGCGCATCCAGCCGCTCGATCGTGTCGCGCGAGGCGCCGACCCAGGAGAACTCGCCGAGCGGTGTGGCGGCGAGAACCTGCGCCTGCCTGATCAGGATCTCGGTGGCGAGCGCCTTGCGTCCAGCCTCGTCCGACGATCTCGCGAAGCGATCCCGCAAGCCCTCCATGTCGTTGTCGCAGGGCCAGCCGTTGAGCGACGTCTGGCAGTTCATGTTGAAAGTCGAATGCGTGAGCGGATTGAGCACGTCGGTCAGCTGCAGGGCTGACATGTACAGGTTCCAGCCCCCTTGCGACGGTGGATCCTTCTTCCGGATGCGCGCAACGGTCGTCGACCAATCCTGGACCTGGAGGTCCACTTTGAAGCCTGCCTTCTCCAGCTGCGACTTCGCGATCGGTCCGAGCGGGGCAAGTGAGGAGACGTCGGAGGCATTGATGATGACGACCGGCGTTCCGTCGTATCCAGCTTCTTTCGCCAGTTCACGGGCCTTTGCAGCATTGCCGCGCAGGAGACCTGCCAGGGGTTTTTCGTCGCCGTAGGGCGAGTTGCACGGAAACAAGGAATAGCAGAGCCGCCAGAAGCGCTCGTCGCCGATGGCGCCCTGGAGGAATTCCTGCTGGTTCAGCGCCATTTGCACCGCCTGACGCAGCTTGGGATTGTCCTTGAAGGGCGGCTGTAGCCAGTTGAACCGCATGAAGTACTGGAGATCGGCGAGCTTGCCGACCTTGATGCGCTTGTCCTGCTCGAGCAGCTTGATCAGATCGACGGGAACGGTCTCGACGATATCGATCTCGCCTTGCATGAGAGCATTGGCTTGTGTCTGGGGATCTGGAATCCACACCCACTCGACGCGGTCGATGTGGGCGACCTTCGCACCGGCGAGGCCGGAAGGAGGCTCGCTCCGCGGCTTGTAACGCGGATTCCTGACGTAGACGGTCTTGACGCCGGGCTGCCATTCGTCGCGCTTGAAGATGAAGGGGCCGGAGCCGATCATGTCGTCGGCTCCAAGGATCTGGGAGGGCTCCTTCTGCGCGATCCGCTTGGGCATCATGAAGAGCGGCGAAAGGCTGGCCTTCCCGAGCGTGTCGAGCACCAGGCCGAAAGGCTCCTTGAGCGTGATCCGAAACGTACGCGCGTCCTGGGCGGTGTAGTCCTGAACGTACTCCGCGAACTTCAGGCCGAGAACGTCGCGCTTCGCGAACCGCTGGATCGAAGCAATGCAATCTTCTGCGGTCACCTGCGTTCCGTCATGCCACTCCAGGCCTTCGCGCAGTGTGAACGTCCAAACGAGATTGTCGGGGCTGGTCGTCCAGCTTTCGACCATCTGAGGCTTGACCTCGAACTTCGCATCGATGGCGAAGAGCGAGTCCCAAATCAGGTAGCCGTGATTGCGCGAAATGTAGGCGGTCGACGCCACCGGATCGAGAATCTTCAGATCGGAGTGCATTGCGATGCGGACGGTCTGGGCCTGCGCGACGCCGGCGGCCAGGCCTGCGACGAGGGTGAGTAAGGCGCGAACCCCGCATTTCATGAACATGGTCGGTCCCTTTGAACCTCAGACGATCTTACTTTCCCTGATTGCCGCGATCTCGGCTTCGGAGTAACCCGCTTCGGCGAGGATCGCGCCGGTCTGCTCCCCGATCGCGGGCGGGGCCCGGTCCACTCGGGCACCGCCATGCGCCAGACGGAAGCCGCTCGCCATCAGCCTCAAGTCTCCATGAGGTGATGGAATGCTCTGTATCTGCTCGCGCGCGACGACTTGGGGATGAGTGACGATCTCGTCGATCCCCCAGACACGCGCACCAGGGACGTCGGCGGCCTTGATGCGCCTCTCCCAGGTCGGCGCGTCCGCCGTCGAAAGCGCGTCTTCCACGATGTTCTTCAGCGCAAGGCGGTTCTCGATCCTGGTCGGCCAGTCCTTGAAGCGTGGATCGGTGAGGAGCTGGGGGCGATCGAGCAGGTTCGCCAGTCGCTGGTACTGCTCTTCCGTCAAGACGGCGAGAACCAAGAACCCGTCTGCCGTGCGGAACATGTCGGCGGTCGGCTTGCGGCTCACCGACAGATTGCCGAACTGTCGCTGGACGTGGCCGGCGATGGTGAACTCGGTCACCTGCTGACGCAGGAAATTGAGCGTAGCGTCGAGCATCGAGACATCGACGAACTGGCCTTTGCCCGTATGGGTCCGCTGATACAGCGCGCTGGAGATCGCGAAGGCGCCGGTCATTCCACTGAGAATATCACAGGCTGCGAAGCCGGCGCGGGTCGGGCCTGTTTCGGGATATCCCGTCATCGACATGAGCCCGGACATGGCCTGGATCATGCCATCGAAGGCGGCGCTGTTACGCTCCGGGCCGGTCTGTCCGAAGCCGGAAATGGCGGCGAAGATCAAGCGCGGATTGATCTTCGAAAGAGCATCGTATCCGAGCCCGAGCCTGTCCATGACGCCCGGCCGGAAGTTCTCCACCACGACATCGGCGTTCTTGACGAGGCGGTGAACGATCTCGACGGCCTTCGGGTTCTTGAGGTCAAGGGTGAGGCTGCGTTTGTTGGCGTTCACCGACTGCCAACTCGGTGAGAGCCCCCGCTTCATCCACTCGCGGCTGAGTGAACCGAAGCGCATTTCATCACCCTCACGCGCTTCGACCTTGATGACGTCGGCTCCGAGGAGGGCCAGTTGCTGCGTCGCGAACGGGCCGGCCAGAACCCGAGTGAAATCGATGATCCGTACGTTGGCGAAAGGCTGGCTCACTTGCGGCTCCGTGCTTGCGAGCTGGCGAAGTCCGCCGCGCAATCAGTGAGTGAGGTGTGCGGTCTGCATCCGACAGGGCATGCGAATGATGCTTCGTTCGTCTCGGCTTCGGCGGTCAACGTCCTCGCGACCCGCATTTGATGACCCTCGTTCCATGCCCCGGTCAGTCAAGGCAGCCGCGGCTCCAAAGTCAAGAGTACAGGACTGCGTTCCATAATATGGAACAACAGAAATGGCACCGTTGACGCCATGCGGATGCACTGCTCACATGGAATGAACAGCGTATCAAAATGTGGAACGAGGTCATGGCACGGCAAAAGCAGAAGCCCTCACTCGTCGACCGGCGGGCGAAAACTCTCAGTCCGTCACTGGCGACATTTCCGATCTTTCCCAGCGATCCGATCACGCTGGAACGGGGCGAAGGGCAGTTCGTCTTCGACAGCGATGGTCGGCGCTTCCTGGACGGCACGGCACAGAATTTGTGCATCAGCATCGGGTACGCTCACCCTCGCACACTGAAAGCCGTCGAGGAGCAGATGCGCCGAATGGCGCACTGCACGACGCTCTTCATCAACGAGATGCCGATTCGTTACTCCGAAGCGTTGGTTTCCAAGATGCCGGCCGGGTCGGGCGACTGGGTGGTCCACCTCGTCAATAGCGGCGCCGAGGCAATAGACCTCGCGTTTCTCATGGCCCGGGCGCACACGCGCAACTTCGAGATCATCACGCTGCGCAACGGCTATCACGGTCTGCATTTTTCGGCAGCGGCCGCGACTTCGTTCGCGCCGTGCCGGCTTCCCATTCCTGCCGCGCCCGGCTTCGTCAATGTCCATCATCCCGATCAGTACAAGGGCGTGTTCGGTCCCGGAGTTCAGCCCTACATCGACGAGTTGGAGCGCACGCTCTTTGCAAGCACGTGCGGTCGCGTCGCCGGCATGATCGTCGAGCCGATCCAGGGGTTCGGCGGGGTAGTCCCGATGCCGCCCGGTTACATGAAGCAGGCTTTCGAGATCGTGCGGAAGGCCGGAGGCCTTGCAATCGTCGACGAAGTGCAGACCGGATTCGGGCGCATGGGCACTCATTACTGGGGCTTCGAGGCGCACGACGCTGTGCCGGACCTTGTGGTCCTGGGCAAAGGAATGGGCAACGGACTTCCCATCGCGGGCGTTATCGCCCGCAGGGAGATCGCGCAATCGTTTGCACAGACGCGCTTCTTCAACACCTACGGATCGAACCCGGTCTGCTGCGCGGCGGCGCTCTCGGTCATCGAGGCCATCGAGGAGGAAGGATTGCAGCAGCGCGCAAATGCGGTCGGGGCGCGCCTGAAGTCCCGGCTTGCAGCATTGCAGCAGAAGCATCCGTTGATCGGTGACGTCCGGGGCGACGGTCTGATCTTGGGCTTCGAGTTGGTTCGCGACAGGCAGTCGAAGTCTCCCGCGGTGACGGAAGGCGAAGCGCTGCAGAAGAAGCTGCGGGAGCGGGGGTTCATCAACGTACGCGGCAGTCCCGGCCGCAATGTGTTCCGCATGAATCCGCCCATGTGCATTACCGAGGAGGATGCCGAAGCCTGGATCGGCGCGATCGACGCATCGCTGTCTGAAATCGCGCAGGCGGCGCGATGAGCGGCCCGGAAAGCAAGACCGTGGGCGCGGCGGCGTTGCACGCCATGCTCGGTGACGGCGAGGAGATCGCCGTGCTCGACGTGCGCGAGGAAGGTGTGTTCTCGCGGGGGCACATTCTGCTTGCGGCGAGCGTTCCGCTATCCAATCTCGAGTGGAGGGTGCCTGCGCTCTTGCCCCGCCGCGATGTGCGCGTGGTGCTGGTCGACGACAGCGATGGATTGGCGATAAAGGCCGCGACGCGACTGCGGTCCGTGGGTTTTTCCAACGTGGCGATCCTGGCCGGCGGCAACGCGTCCTGGGCGGCGGCGGGCTTCCGGCTTTTCTCCGGCGTGAACGTGCCGTCGAAAGTGTTCGGCGAGATCGTGGAGCACAGGTACGGCACACCGAGCGTCGATGCTGTAACTCTGGCAGCGTGGCAACGCGAGAAGCGCGACATCGTCATTCTCGATTCTCGCCCCTGGGAAGAGTACCGCGCCCGCAGCATTCCCGGCGGGATCGATTGTCCAGGTGCAGAACTCGTGGCGCGCGCCACAGGACAAGTGCGATCGGCGCAGACGACGATCGTGGTCAATTGCGCAGGGCGCACGCGTTCGATCATCGGCGCGCAGAGCCTCAGAAGCGCCGGGCTCGACAATCCTGTGGTCGCTTTGCGGAATGGCACGATGGGTTGGCATCT
>CAYMEB010000003.1:0-62753 GCA_964389095.1 uncultured Hyphomicrobiaceae bacterium | reverse complement strand
GTCGGCAATCTCGGCGACCGCATCGGTGGTGGCGGCGCATTCTCGCGGCCATGGAACACGCCCGCGATGATCTCGAATGCCGACATCGCCGACATCCAGGGGATGCTCACCAAGCGCGGCTATGCGATCGAGAAGGTGGACGGCAAGGCCGGAATGAATACACGCAGCCTGATCGGGAAGTTCCAGCGCGAGAGCGGCGCCACGGTCGACTGCTGGCCGGGCGCAGGGGTTCTCGCTCAACTGCGGCGCAAACCGTGAGCCGAAGGTCGTGACGGGATGAGGAGCAAGTCCGTTCTCCGCAGCAGCGCCGGCCGCACCCTCAAGGAGGCCGCCAAACGACGCGCAGCGCCCCGTGCGCTGCCGCGCGAGGCCAAGCCGGCGTCTCGCGTCTGGTTCACGTCGGATACCCACTTCGGGCATGCCAAGATCTTGGTCGTCGTGCAACGGCCGTTCCGGACCGTGGACGAGATGGACGAGGCGCTGGTGGGTAACTGGAACGCGGTGGTCGCGCCGGGCGACGACGTCTGGCACCTGGGCGACTTCGCGTTTCAGGAGGCAGGCTCGCTCGAGGGGTTGCGGGGGCGGCTCAACGGCAAGATACATCTGATCAGGGGTAACCACGACGTCGGAGTGGCCGAGCGGCAGCGGCATCTTTTTGCCAGCGTTCACGACATCGCCGAGATCGAGATCGACGGACAGATGCTGGCGCTCTGTCACTATCCGTTGCGTGAATGGCCCAAGGCCTGGCGCGGCGGCTGGCATCTGTTCGGCCATGTGCATGGAGCGCTCGATGGTGAGCCTCACGGTCACAGCCTGGATGCCGGCGTGGACAGTCACGACTTTGCACCAGTGGATATCAGCCGGATCGCGCAACTGATGGACGGGCGCCGCAGTCCGTTCACTCCCGAGAAGGATCGGCGGATCGTCCCAAGCGGGGCGGCGTTGCGGCAGAGGCGGTCGAAATGATAGTCCTGCGCACGCTCCTCGCCGGCTTTTGCGCAACGGCGATCGGCTCCGTGACATTGGCCGCCGCCAATGCACAGAGTGGCGCGCAGGGAACAAGCGAGCCGCAGACCGCGAGCCAGGTCGATGCCGGCGTTCGTTTCGCAATTTTCCTAGATGCTGCCCGCGCGGACGCCGAGGCGCGTGGCATTCGCCGGGAAATCATCGAGCGGGCGTTCAAGGATCTGACCTTCGATCCCGAAATCGCGCAGTTCGAGACACAGCAGGCCGAATTCATCCGAACCGCCGCAGATTATCTCGCGTTGATCGTCTCGCCATCGCGGGTCGCAACCGGGCGGGAGATGCTGGAGCGGCATGCCGCGACGCTCGAGGCGATCGAGCGCCGGTTCGGCGTGGAACGTCACATCGTGCTGGCGATCTGGGGCATAGAGACGTCGTTCGGTGCGAATCCCGGGGATCGGCTCGTGATCCGCTCCCTGGCGACGCTCGCGTCGCTGGACGGGCGCCGGGGCGCGTTCTGGCGAGGGGAATTGCAGGCCGCGCTGCGGCTGATGGACAGGGGCGATGCACCTCTCGACGAATGGCGCGGATCTTGGGCCGGCGCTTCGGGGCATACCCAGTTCATGCCCTCGACATTGTTGCGGCACGGCTTCGACTTCGAAGGAGACGGTCGCATCGACATCTGGACCAATCCAGCCGATGCGCTGGCGTCTGCTGCAGGCTATCTCAAGGCTTCAGGTTGGGTGGAGGGTGTTCCGCCTGCGGTCGAGGCAAGCCTGCCGCAGTCGTTCGAGTATGCGTTGGCAGCTCCCGACGTGAGCCGCACGCGTCGCGCCTGGGAGGATGCCGGTGTCGTCTTCAGAGGCGGGCGGGTGCCGGCGCAAGCGAGCGGCTCTCTCCTGCTGCCCGCCGGCCATCGTGGTCCGGCATTTCTGGTGACGGCCAACTTCCAGGCGATCCTCAAGTACAACAACGCGACGCTCTATGCGCTCGCGGTGGCGCAGCTGGCCGACCGCATCGCGGGGCGCGAGGCACAAGCGGCGGCGTGGCCGGAGGGCGACCGGATGCTCGCGCGCGCGGAGCGCGAGGAACTGCAGCGGCTACTTTCTGCGGCCGGCCAGGACGTGGGTGCCGTCGACGGGATCATCGGCATTCGCACCCGCGCCGCGATCCGCGCGGTTCAGAAGGTCCTCGGACTCCCGGCGGATGGTCATCCCAATGGAGAACTTCTGGACGCCCTGAGGAAGCGAGGGAATTGAACGCGCGCGGTGCTCAGCGACGGCGAAGCTCGTGGGCGACCAGGCGCGAGAACGACCGGCTCACACGGCTGAAATCGTCCTGCGAGAATGCGGAAAATCCGATCAGGAGGCCTGGCTCCGGTCTTCTCGAAAGATACATGCTGGACAGCGGTCGGGCACAAAGCCCGGCCTCCGAGGCCAGCCGAACCGCCCTCGTTTCACTGAGGCGTTTGGGAACCTGGGCCACCAGATGCAGGCCCTGCGCCGGGCTCGTCGCAGTGACAGGGCCTTCGGTCAGGCCCGCGATGAGAGCATCCCGCGATGCTTTCGCGCGCTTGCGGGCGCGGCGCAGGTGGGTCGCGAAATGACCCTCGCGCAGGAACGTGGCCAAAGCACCCTCCGCCAGGGTCTGGGGATAGCGGTCCGTTCGCTCGCGCAGGGTGATGACACGTTCCATGATCGGCGCCGGCAGGACGACGTAACCCATCCGCAAGCCAGGGAAGAGCGCCTTTGAGAAGGTGCCGAGGTAGATCACGTGGCCGGCGTCGTCCATGCCTTGAAGGGATGTCAACGGCGGGCCGGCATACCGGAACTCGCTGTCGTAGTCGTCTTCAATGATCCAGGCCGACGACGCTTTCGCCCACTCGAGCAAAGCCAGCCGGCGCGTCATGCTCATCGTCACGCCCAGCGGATACTGGTGCGAAGGGGTGACGTACACCGCCTTAGCACGCGGCGCCAGCGAACGTCCGGCGCCCACGTCGAGCCCTTCCTCATCGACCGGGACAGCTGCGATCTCGACCGCGTTGCCGCGCAGCAGCGCAACGACGGCGGGGTAGCCTGGATCTTCCATCCAGACCGTATCGCCGGTCTCTAGGAGCGCGCGCACGACGAAATCGAGGGCCTGTTGCGAGCCGCTGGTGAGCATCACCTGATCGGCGTGCAGGCGGACCCCGCGGGCCGATCGGAGGTAGCTCGCGATCTCCTCGCGCAAATCGGCGGATCCCCTCGGGTCGGCGTAGTGCAGCCATCGCAGTGGCGGTCTGCGGAGATCCCTGGCGATGAGACGGCGCAGCGTGGCGAACGCCGTCTCGTCCATCATCGCGCTGCCCATTCGCCCTGGGCTGATCGACGCCACATGGGGCGTGAAGGTCGGCCTAGCCGCCTGTCCGCTCACCCGAGGTACGGCTCGAGCGACGAATGTTCCCGAGCCGACGCGCGCTTCGGCGAAGCCGTCGGCGACCAATTGTTCGAAGGCGACGACAACCGCGCCGCGAGAAACAGACAGCTGGCCGGCGAGTTCTCTGCTGGGCGGCAGCTTCGCCCCAGGCTGCAATCGACCGCTTTCGACCAGGCCGCGCAATGCCGCATAGAGGCCGACTCCCCGTGGCCCGTCTTCCCGGAGCAGCGGAATCATCCCTGACCAGTCGGGTAAATTGGTCCGAATTTTTCTCATCAAAATGGATCTTACGCGAACCAATTCGGTGTGGCTAGGTCGAGCTCCCCTTTCCTCCGACTTCGCCGGACGCCTCTTTGGGACCGGCGAAGCGACAGCAAACCGACGAGATCCTCTATGGCGTCACTACCAAAGCCAGGCGCGAGCTATCCCGTCAGCGCGCGCAACAAGGCGAAGCGCCTGCACGATCGAGCGCGTTACGACCACGCGGCCGTGCACGGAATTCTCGACGCAGCGGTTCTCTGTCACGTCGCCTACGTCGTCGAAGGCCAGCCCTATTGCACCCCGACCATCCATTGGCGAAAAGGTACCCGCCTCTTCTGGCATGGTTCGTCGGCGAGCCGGATGCTGAGAACGCAGAAGGACGGGCTGCCCGTGTGCGTCACCGTCTCTCATCTCGATGGACTTGTCCTGGCGCGATGCGGGTTCAACCATTCCGTCAATTATCGGTCGGCCATGTGCTTCGGCACCGCGAGGATCATCTCGGACCACGCGGAGAAGACAGCGGCGCTTCGCGCCATGATCGAGCGCTTCTACCCGGGACGGGACGACGCACTGCGTCCGAGCACAGCGCAGGAGCTGAAGGCGACGAGCGTGATCAGCATGGACATCGAGGAAGCGTCAGCCAAAATCCGTGCGAAGGGCAATGTCGACGAGCCCGAAGACCTCGCAGTCCCTGTCTGGGCAGGTGTCATTCCCGTCCAGACCCTGATCGGCAAGCCGGAACCGTGCCCACACAACGTGAGGGAAGCGCACCCCGGCGGGATGGCGGCATTCGCGCTCGATCGGCGCCTCGACGAGGTCTTGACCGAAAATCATTCAAGGTACGAACGCGACTCGTGATCGCGGACGCTGCGCGCTCAAGCGCGGATCAAGGAGAGCCAGCATGGCCGCAGCATTGACAAGAGGACATGAAGCGGATCGTCGACTAACAACGTCTCGGCTTCGTTGCGACCGTCGATTAGGATGGCACACCGAATCTATCGCCGAAGGCGACGTTTTCGGTGCTCGACGACCATTCGATCGGCTATTGCGAGATCAGGTCGCCGCGCACGATGAGCAACATCGCGCGTGGATCGGTTGTCGAGGTGAACTTCGTCGATCCGTTCGTGCGCAAGGGGTACCGGTTCAAGGGACGCGCCGAGGTCGTCGCTCGCTCCGACGCGAGGTTCGCAGACCTCGCGAAGAGGTTCGCCAGGCACGGCAGCATCACCGAGCGCGCGCGCTCCATCGTCGTCATTCGCGTGGATCGCGCCTTGCCTCTGGTGTCTCCCGCCTACGGCGATGGACAAACCGAGGAGCACGAGATTCGCCGCTTGTGGACGCGGCGGTTTCGCGAGCTGCAACCCGGCAGCCGATTCGTGGAATAGGTTTCATCGGCCGAGTCCGACGCGCTCGGCTCGGATCGCGGTCGCCGCCCGACAGGGTGAATTGGCCGTCGAGAGAGGTCTCTATTCAAGTGGGTTGCCCCATGTACATTCCGCCGCATTTTCACGAAGTGAGACAGGACGAGATCGAGGCGATCATCGAGTCCGCTCCGCTCGCCTGCATCGTCGCTACGACGGATCAAGGGTTGATCGCCAATCACATCCCGCTGCTCAGGGCGCCGGATGGTAAGCTGATCGGCCACCTGGCATTGGCCAACGACATGCATAAGCTGGTCGCCGATGGCCAGGACGTCCTGGTGATTTTTCGCGGTGACGACGCCTACGTGTCACCGAACTTCTATCCGTCGAAACCCGAGCACCACCGCCACGTTCCAACGTGGAACTATCAGGTCGTCCATGTCTACGGCCAGATCACGTTCCAGCACGACGAGCAAACCAAGCGCGCGGCTGTCGGCCTGCTGACGCGCACACACGAGCGGCGATTGAACGGGCAGAGCGCATGGCGCATGGCCGATGCGCCGGTCGACTACATGCAGCAGATGCTTTCGAACATCGTCGCGTTCCGCATCGCGGTGCATAGAACGTTGGCCAAGTCGAAGCTCAGCCAGAACCGGGAGGAACGGGACCGCCTGGGTGCGATCGACGGCTTGCGTACTTCAGGACACGAAGGCCTCGCGCAGCGAATGGAGAGCCGCATCCGGAAGTGAATTGCAGCGGGGATGGTCCCTTGAGGCTTGTTCGACGTACAGCGGCCCGGCGATGATGGTCGCGGCCATGGGGCCGACCACTGCCGGCGCCGCCTGCGTGGCCTAGTTGGAGCGCACCATGGTGGTGCGCCACTCGTCCTGCTGCGGTGGCCGGGCGGCAGCCGCGGGCGGACCGGAGATCTTGGCGCTTGCCGGCGCCTGTGGCGGGTTGCGCTTTGCGTGATCGGCAAGTTCAGACAGTAGAGCTTCGAGAAGCGGAACGGTGGTCTGGGCTGCGTGGAGCTTGTTGGCCCAGGGCTGTGTCGGATTGCCGGTGCCGATCACAACGACATAGGAATAGGCTGCGCCGTTGGCGAACTGGATGCCGCCCGAGGTCCAGGTGTCGACCGTGGCGTCGGGGTCCGCCGTGGTGGACGTTCCCGTCTTCGCAAAATGCAGGCGCAGGTCGGGCCGGCCGGCCGCGCACCAGCCCGACAGCGTGCGCAGCGTGCCCTGTGGCACGCCGCCGGCGCGATGGCAGAGCGGCGCCGAGAGCAGCGCTTGCAGCGTCGCCAGTCCTTCCTGCCGGATCAGCGTGGCGGGCACGATCGGGGGAAACGGCTCCTCGGCCGCGGTGATGGATTGGATGCCGGTGTAGTCGTACGCCTTCACAAGCGAGGGCTCGCGCGCCGGTTTCGTGCGGTCGCCGGTCAGCGCGGCGAGAACCACAGCGGACATATGATGCACGCGCCGCGGTGAGCCGCCCAGCAGGCCGAGCACAGCCGCGGTCGAAGGAGGGGTTGCCGCGCCATCGGGCCCGGCCGGCGGCTGATTGAAGCCGAACGAGTCCGCCAGGCGCTGCATGCGCTTCTGTCCGATCATGGCCGCGCGCTGGATGAGCGGCGCGTTCAAGGAGCAGGCGAAGGCTACGCCGGCGCGCCTGAGCCCGCCGTTCGGGGAGTTCCCGCGCTCGCAGGACTCGCTGGTTCTTCCCGGCGCTTGCGGGTCGGCGTAGAGGGTGTCCGGATTGTCTCGTCGCTCGTTGGCGATCGCGATCGCCAGCAGGATCTTACCGGTGGAGGCGATGTGACGAGCCTCCTTCTGCTCGTCGTAGCGGCCGGTGGCGCTCTGGCGTGCCCAAGGCGAGCCGAAGTAGACGGCGCTCTCGCCGGACTCGTAGTAGCGCACGATTTCGCCGCGCGCGTTGGACGCGACGACGGATACGTGCGGCATCCGCCTCGCATCCGCCTGCGAAGCGGCCGAGGGATCGAGCGTGTAGCCGCTCGACAGGCGTGACTGCACCTTGTCGTTCAGTGCGTGGAGCGCGTCCTTGATCTTCTCGTGGAAGGCGAGGTTCTCGGCCGTGTCTAGCGTCGTCGTGACGCCGCGGACATGCTCGCGCCAGCCGAACCCGTAAGCCTGCTTCATCTCCTCGCGCAGTCCGTAGCGGGCGGCCGGCAACAACGCATTGGCGCGTATCATCGGGTTCGCCTGCGCACGCCGCGCGAGCGAGGGGGCGAACTTCTCCAAGGCCTGCTGCAGGCGGGCTTTCACCTGGGGATCGGGCGGGCCGGACGCCATCCGTACGAGTTCGAAGACGACCTGCTTCTGCTGTTCGGGATCGCTGATGAGGCGTTCCGCGCACGTGCGCGCCCTGACTTCGGTAATGTAGCGCCAGCGGTCCATGCGGACCTCGTTCAGGCGTTCGCTCCCGGAGAGCAGGATGATCGGTTTGTTGACTGCCGAGGCGAGCACGAACTGCTCCGCGACCGAAAGCTCCTGGGCTTCCTTGCCGAACACGATCCGGCTGGTCATCTCCACGCCGTGCAATGGATGACCGCCGGTGCGCTGTGCGAGCCAGATGTGGTTGGCAGCCCACTGGCGCAACGGCGTGTCGTCGCCGCCCTTGGTGAGCTCGTGGTAGATCACCGGGGCGATCCACCATTCGCGCAACTTCCGCCCGAGCTTGACCAGGCCCCGTTCCTCGCTCGAGGGCGGTGTCTTGTAGATCACGCGCGCGATCTGCATCGGTAGCGTGGAGCCACCGACGCCGAGAATGGGGCGGCGCGCGGCGATCGAGCGTGTCACGGTCGAATAGGGGATCTTGAGGACGCCCAGGAGGTCGATGCCGTAGGGGTTCAGAGGCCCGCCGAGGTAGCGATCCTCATGGAAGACGAGGCAGTTCCAATAGGCCGGCGGCACCACGCGGACCGGAATCGACTTGTGGTCGGGGTTCGCGGTGTGGTCAGCGATTTCGATCGGCTTGTCGGTGAAATTGACGTCGGCGCGGCTGTCGAAACGCAGATCGAAAGTGCCGACGAAGGAGCCGCTGCGGTCGTAGATCGCCGTCGCCAGCCAGCGCTCGGCGTCGTAGCGGAGCTTTGCGCCCTCCGTCATGTGTCCCAGCACGCCCCGGATGGGAGCCACGACGTACACCAGCGCGAGGGCGAAGGCGACATAGGCGACCGCGGCGGTCAGGAGATGGCGGAGGGGGCCGATGCTGGGATTGAAGATCACGCCCTGCATCAGGAAGCGGGCCGCCATCAGCGGCACGGCAAGGACCGTCTCGACCGTGCGGAAAAGGAGCCTGACAGGGTGCATCTTGGCCGGGAGACGGGTTCATGGCCGGCCACACGGCCGCCGATGCGGCTTAGGCGCATTTTGTGGCGGGCCTTCGCCCTAAGCAGGGCGCCAATGGGGCTCGACGGCGGACTCTCAGATGCGGCGTACGAGCATGAGCAGTTGGCGGCCGTTCCAGTCACATCGTGCTTCGTCGCGGAAACCTGCGCGATGGTAGAAGCCGACATTGCGCGCGGATGCCGCGGTGACCACGTGGACACCCAGGGCGCCCCGTTCGTGGGCCTGGCGGCAGAAGGCGTCGACAAGACGTGCGCCGGTGCCGCGGCTTCGCGCCGACGCGGTGAGGTTGATGTGCAGGTGTGCGGGGAAGCGCGCGCACGGCCCGGCGATGGAGGCGAAATAGCCCAGGCTCGCAAATCGCGGGCTCGCGGCGGGATCGGTCATGCTTCCGGCGAGGTAGCCGATCACCTCGGCGCCGCGGAGCGCCAGCCAGAAGCAGTCGCGGTCGTGGGCGAGGTACTGGCCAAGCCAGAGTTCCCGGAACACCGCCTGCTCGGTCGCGGTCGAGAAGGAGCGGCCGGCAGTTTCAAAGAAGATCTTGTCTACGCCGCCGGTCAGGGCTGTCCCGTCGGCGCCGCCTCGCTCCAGGTCGACCAGACGGGCGATTTCCAGAGGGTGTGATTCGTTCCCGCGCGATGTATGCGCTTTTTGCATGTCTTCGCCGCCGCCGGTGCCCATTGCCGATCGGTCTCCTCAGCTCCAAATTGTGCATTGCAGCATAAATGCTGCACAAGCAAAAAAGTTCGGAGACCGAACATGAGCACGACTATCCTCAACGCCCCGCTTCAGGCGGCGCGCCCGGTTGCGGTTCCCCATCGCGGCTTCTTCAGGACCTTCATCGCGGTCCTGGCGGCTCTCGGCGACGGCCTCGCGGCAGCCGCCCGCTACGAGCAGCTCCGCGCCCGTGGCGTCGATCATGCCAAGGCCGTCCAGACGGCGCTCGGCGAGGAGCGCTGAGCCTTCTGCCTCATATCTACGGCGCTGCCGTCGCGGTGGCGAGCAGGATGGCTACGGTCGCCACGACGTCGTCGACAGTAGCGCCCCGCGAGAGGTCCGAAACCGGCTTGGCGAAGCCCTGCAGGAAAGGCCCTATCGCGGCGGCTCCCCCCAGATATTGAACGGCCTTGTAGGCGATGTTTCCGGCATCGAGGTTCGGGAAGATCAGCACATCGGCCGTGCCTGCCGCAGCGCTGGGGCGTTTGGTCTTTCTCGCGGCCACGGCATCGGACAGCGCGGCATCGACCTGCAATTCGCCGTCCACGAGAATGGCGGGAGCGCGCCGCCGGATCTCCGCCAATGCCACGGTGACCTTTTCGACATGCGGATGGGCCGCGCTGCCGTGGGTCGAAAACGACAGCAGTGCGATGCGGGGCTCACGTCCGAGGATGGCGCGGGCGCTCGATGCGGACGCGAGGGCGATGTCGGCAAGTTCGGACGGGGTCGGGTCCGCGTTGACCGCGCAATCGGCAAAGACGAGCTTTCGCCGCCCGCTCAGCGCATTCGGGCATTCCATCACGAAGTAACTGGACGGGGTCTCGATCCCCTCGGCGAGACCGACCGTCATCAAGCTCGCTTCGATCACCCGCTTCGTAGGGTTGGCGACGCCGGCGACCATGGCGTGGACGTTGCCCGACGCGAGCAGGGCGCCCCCGAAATAGAGCGGCTTGACCACCAGCCGGCGGGCCATCGCGGCAGTGAGGGACGGTCGGCTGCGCGCGATCGCTTCAGCGCAGGTCTCGACCAGATCCGACGTCGCTGGATCGGCGATCTCGATCCCATGCAGTCCAGCAGCGACCGACCCGGCCTGGGCCTCGATGTTCCGGGATGATCCGATCAGGACGGCGCGCACCCCACAGGCGTCGGCAAGGCGGCGCGCCGCGAGGATGATCCGCGCATCCTCTCCCTCCGGCAACACAACCCGCAGGCTTCTGTGGCGAATTGCGTCGATTGCGGTCTGAAGCTCCATGGCAGCCCTGAAAGCCTGAGTGGTTCCGTATTCCGGAACGGATCGTTATCATGGGTGAGACGAATTTCCAGTACTCGAAGGGATCAGCGCCATGAGCGAACCGACACCCATCTCGCCTGAGCCCAAAATCTACCGCGGCCTCAAGGATGTGTACTTCGAGCGGTCCGATTGCACGTTCATCGACGGCAAGGCCGGAGAGCTTCGCTACCGGGGCTACTCGATCCACGACCTCGCACAGCAGTCCACGTTCGAGGAGACGGCCTACCTGCTGCTGCACGGGGCACTGCCGACGGCGGCCGAACTGGCGGCGTTCGATGCGCAGCTGCGTGCGGCACGCGCGCTCCCTGCGGCGGTCCTCGACATCGTGGCGGCTGTCAAGAGCGGCCATCCGATGGATGTCCTGCGGACTGCTGTTTCCGCGCTGGCGACGTTCGACCCGGACGTGGCCGACAAAAGCCGCGCGGCGACGCTGCGCAAGGCCGTTCGCCTCACGTCGCAGGTGCCGATGATCGTGGCGGCGCACCACGCGATCCGCAATAGCCGTAAGCCCGTGCCTCCGGATCCCTCGCTCGCTCACGCGGCAAACTTCCTCTGGATGCTGCTCGGGAAGCGGCCCTCGCAAGACAGCGCGAAGCTGCTCGATACCGACCTCGTACTGCACGCCGAGCACGGCTCGAATGCCTCGTCTTTCGCGGCGAGGGTCGTCATCGGCACGGAGGCGGGCCTGCATGCGGCGATGACCGCGGCAGTTGCCGCGCTGTCGGGGCCGGCCCACGGCGGGGCTGCAGAGGACGTCATGACCATGGCGACCGAGATCGGTGATCCCGCCAACGTGGCGTCCTACGTGGCGCGCAAGCGCGCGGCGAAAGAACCGATCACGGGGTTCGGCCACCGCGTCTATCGGGCGGAAGATCCCCGCGCGCGGCATATGCGGGAAGGCGTGCGGCGGCTTTCGGTCGAGATGGGCCAGCCGCGCTGGTTCGAAATTCTGCAGGCCCTGGTCGACGAGATGAAGCCCTATGCCCGGCACGGGGTGAACGTGAACGTCGATTTTTACTCCGGCGTCATCTACTATCTCAACGGCATCCCGAAAGACCTGTTCGTCCCGATCTTTGCGGTCGGGCGCGTGCCGGGCTGGAGCGTGCAGGTTCTGGAGCAACAGGCCAACAACATCCTGATCAGGCCGCTCACGCTCTATACCGGCCCCGGTCCGCGCCCATATGTGCCGATCGGGGATCGCAGCCCTGTCTGAGCCGGTCCGGGGGCGCTTGCGGACACGCGCGAACCCCGTTAGGCGAGCCAATCGCGACCGGCCACCGGGGGAAACCGCACCGATGAAGCGTCTCTACGACTGGATGATGCGGATGGCGGCCGGCAAGAAGGCGCCACACGCACTGGCGGCCGTATCGTTCGCGGAAAGCTCGTTCTTCCCGATTCCGCCCGATGTCATGCTGGTCCCGATGGTTCTCGCCAACCGGGCGAAGGCCTGGTGGTATGCGACACTGGCGACGATTTCGTCGGTGATCGGCGGCGTGGCCGGCTATGCGATCGGCTACTTCCTGTTCCACGCCATCGGCGAGCCGATCCTGCGCCTTTACGGGCATACCGGAAGCCTCGACACGGTCTTCAAGTGGTTCAACGAGTGGGGCGTTTGGATCCTCATCGTCAAAGGCATGACGCCGTTCCCCTACAAGGTCTTGACGATCCTTGCCGGGGCCGCGGAAATGGCGCTGGTACCGTTCATCGTCGCCAGCATCGTCGCGCGGGCGATGCGCTTCTATCTGGTGGCGGGGCTGCTCTATTACTTCGGCGAGCCGATCCGGGCCTTCATCGAGGAGCGGCTGACGCTGGTAACCACGGTGTTCGTGGTGCTCTTGATCGGCGGCTTCGTGGCCATCAAGTACCTGTTCTGGTCCTAGCCCGGCCGGGAGGCCTCGGATCTTGCGCGCCGCCGCCGATCTCCTGCGCGAGCCTGCCTACCGCCTGGCCGGGGGCACGCTGCTGCTCGCAATCGCGGCCATCCTGACGGCGCTGGCATTCGAGCACATCGGCGGCTATCGCCCGTGCCCGCTCTGTCTCCAGCAGCGTTACGCCTACTATGCTTCAATTCCGCTGCTGTTCCTCGGCTCGGTCCTGCTGTCCGCGCAACGGCGCGGCCCGGCGGCTGCGCTCTTTCTCGTGGTGTCTTCCCTGTTCCTGCTGAATGCGGGTCTCGGGGTCTACCATGCCGGGGTGGAGTGGAAATTCTGGCCGGGGCCCGACACCTGCGGCGGGGCCGATACCTTGAGGACCAGTGTCAGCGATTTCCGGCGCGCGCTGGAAACGGGCGGGCGGGCCGTCCGGTGCGATGAAGCGCCGTGGCGGATGTTCGGGCTGTCATTTGCGGGTTGGAACGTCGTCGTTTCACTCATTCTGTGGATAACTTCGCTGCAGGCGGCGTTTGCCGCGCCTCTGGCTTCAGTGCGCGAAAAGTCCAGTAAAATACTGATCTAAAACAATAAAATCAGTCAATCGGCGATGGGTCACCCCCTGCTGGGGCGCGGATGCGGGACTGTTCGCTCTGCGGTCAACTCCCATTTTACGTGCCATTAATGTTCTCGTCATTTTTTCGCCAACTCGTGGCGCGAAAACAACGCCATCCCGGAACGCACCGGGAACGGTAACAGGGATGGGGAGCCGAAATGGTCGCGTCGAAATCCCTGAACCGGGTCAGCGTAAGCCCGAAGCGTCTACTCGCCGAGCGTCTGTCGCGTCTTGTGGCGGCGAGCAGGTCGGGTGCCAAGGCTCACAGTGTCGGTCTGCGTCCAGTCGGCCCGCTTAGCGTATCCGGCCAGGGTGGTGATGGCATCACCCACATCAAAAAGGTGCTTCCGCGTTCGTTGCCGTCCAGTGGGGAAGCGCCTCAGAGCATCGCCCGTCGATTGCTCCGATTCTTCAGACGGACCGCTCGCAGCAAGTTGAGTACGCGTCTTGGCGAGCGGTCCGAAAACAGAGGTCAGGCTCTGCCGGTCGAGGCAGGTGCCGGGCAACTGGAAGCGCCCGCCGGTCGTCTGCACTGAGGGCGCGGAGAGTTCGGACGCCGGTCGAGAGTTTGGAGGACTTGCGTCGTGTCAGGATTGAAGTCGCGTCTGGTAGCGTCGAGGGTCGGAGCGCAGGTGGTGCCGCGTAGCGTCCAGCCCCAGGAGTTCATCGCCATCGGCGATGCGGTGAGTGGCGTACTGCGTCAACTACAAAAGACGATCACACAACAGGTCGAAGCGTCCAACAACGGTCCGCCCAGTTCGAGTAAGGCACGCGAAGCGTGAGGATTTCCGGGGCAAACCCGGTACGAGTAGGCAGGTGTATCGAGCGTGCGACGTTGCACGTCATCGAGGCTCCGCATAACACGGTTCTGCGTAGTGGAGCAGAGCGTTCGGTGCACCTGCCGCCTCCTTCTTCGACAGCAGCCAGGGCTGGCGGCCAGAGAGGCCCCGATGAACACCCCGCACAACGTCGATCCGGTCGGGTGGCAGCAGAATGTGGGTTATGCGCGTCTCGCGTGCGCACGGATTTTCCGCGACGGCGGCTCGCCCGCCGATGCTCTGAGCGCCTTCGGGCTCGCGACGTCGGCCACTGGGGTCGACTGGAGTCAGGCCGTCGACCGGATCGCAGCCTCACTGTCCGTCGGCGCGCGCAAGCGCGCGGCCTGAGCGCGGCGCCTATTGCGAGCCGGGCGCTCCCACGCGCAGTTACCACTCGCCTCGAGAACGAGGAGTGGCAAGGGGAGCGCCTCTCAATTCAGTCCTGGCCGCCGCCAGAACCGTTGCGGCGGCGGGAAACCAGCGCCGAATTGATCCGCGCCTTCATGATGTTGCTGGGTTTGAACACCAGGACACGGCGCGGCGTGATCGGCACTTCCTCGCCCGTCTTGGGATTGCGGCCGATCCGTTGGCCTTTGGAGCGGATTCCGAAAGAGCCGAACGCCGACAGCTTGACGTGCTCGCCCTTTGCGAGGCTGTCGGAGATTTGCTGCAGGATCAGTTCGACCATCTCCTGCGACTCGTTGCGCGCCAAGCCCACCTTCTGCACCATGGCCTCGGCCAGATCGGCGCGCGTCAACGTCTTGCTACTCATTTTACCGGTACCGCCACACTGTCACGTTGAGCCATGCTAGGGGGCGGGCGTGCGGCCGTCAACGAGCTTTCGTGGCAACCGCCTGAAATATAATCATTAATCAGTCGGCTGGATTCGGCGGTGGCAGACTCACCAGCGCACGAGCACGGCGCCCCAGCTCAGCCCGCCGCCGATCGCTTCCATCAACACGATGCTGCCTTCCTTCAGGCGGTGCTCCTCGAAGGCCTGGTTGAGGGCCAGCGGAATCGATGCGGCCGAGGTGTTGCCGTGATGGGCGAGCGTCGAGACGATCTTGTCCTGACCGACATTAAGCTTCTTGGCGATGCCATCGAGGATCCGCTGATTCGCCTGATGCGGTACGAACAGATCCACCTCGTCGGCGGAAAACCCCGTCATGACGAGAGTTTCCTCGATCACGCCGGAGATCTTCTGGACGGCGTGGCGGAAGACTTCGCGGCCGTTCATGCGCAAGTGCCCGGTGGTCTTGGTCGAGCCGGGTCCGCCGTCGACATACAGGAGGTCCTCGAAGCGGCCGTCCGAGCGGATGCAGGAGGCGAGTACGCCGCGATCCGCCCGCGTGCCGCTCTGGGGCTGTGCCTCGAGCACGATGGCGCCGGCGCCGTCGCCGAACAGCACACACGTGCCGCGATCCGTCCAATCCAGGATTCGGGAGAACGTTTCCGCGCCGATCACCAGCGCGCGCTTGAACTGGCCGGTCTTCAGAAAATTGTCGGCCGTGGTGACGGCATAGATGAATCCCGAGCAGACGGCCTGCAGGTCGAATGCCGCTCCTTTGGAGATTCCCAACCCGGCCTGGATCTTGACGGCTGTCGCGGGAAACGTGCGGTCGGGCGTGGCGGTCGCGCAGATGACGAGATCGATGTCGTTCGGGTCTATGCCGGATCGGACGAGCGCTTGGCGGCCGGCCGCGATCCCGAGGTCGGAGGTGAACTCGCCGTCGGCCGCGATGTGGCGCTGGCGGATGCCCGTCCGCTCCACGATCCAGTCGTCTGACGTGTCGACCAGTTTCGCAAGATCGGCGTTGGTCAGGATCTTCTTGGGAAGGTAGCCGCCCACGCCTCTGACGACTGATCGAATCACTGCCACGTTTCACCTCTTCGTCGTCCAGCCCAGAGATCGCAGACCGGCGTCGGCGCGATCCGATGCGCGCCGGTAGCCGCCCGTCACGACTTTGGTCCGGCGATCATACCTTCGATCTTGCCGTGGAAGGCGGCGATCTCTGTTTCAAGACGCTTGACGATCCCGCTCGACGCCATGCCGTAGCCGACTTCGATCGCACTCGCAAAGCCCAGGGCATCGGTGCCGCCGTGGCTCTTTATCGCAACCCCGTTCAAGCCCAGGAACGTTCCGCCGTTCACCCGTCGCGGGTCCATCCGTTCCTTGAGGATCGCAAAGCCGCCCTTGGCCAACAACGCTCCCATCTTGGACGCCAGCGACGACGTCATGGCCTCTTTGAGGTAGATCGCGATCTGCTTGGCCGTTCCCTCGGCGGTCTTCAGGGCGATATTGCCGGCAAACCCTTCCACCACGACCACATCGGCGACGCCGTGACCGATCTGGTCGCCCTCGATGAAGCCGACATACTCGATACCCAGGTCGAGCTGCTTCAGCCAGGCGTGGGCCTGCTTGACCTCGTCGACCCCCTTGATCTCCTCGACGCCGACGTTCAACAGGCCGACCCGAGGCCGATCTATGCCGAAGACAGCGCGTGACATCGCAGCGCCCATCAGGGCGAAATCCGACAATTCCCGTGCGGTCGCTCCGATATTGGCTCCCACGTCCAGCACGATCGCAGGTCGGCCGATCGTCGGCCACTGTCCGGCCAGGGCAGGCCGGTCGATTCCTTCGATGGTGCGCAGGATCATGCGCGCTAGAGCCATCAGCGCGCCGGTGTTCCCGGCCGATACAGCGAACTCCGCCTCCCCGTCGCGGACAGATTCGAGGGCGCGCCACATGCTGGAGCCGCGGCCACGGCGCAGTGCCTGGCTGGGCTTCGCATCCATGCCCACGACCAGATCCGTATGGCGGACCTCGACACGCTCCTGCAGTTCACCGATCTCGGGAAGCAGCGGCCGGATCTTGGTCTCGTCACCGTAGAGAATGGCGCGCAGCTCGGGGTGATTGCGCAACGCGATCGCGGCGCCGGGCACCACGACCGGGGGGCCGTGGTCTCCGCCCATGGCGTCGAGCGCGAACGTCCGTCGTTTTTCCATCGCGTCTACGCCACCCCTCGCTTCGACGGACACGGTCCCCGTTCCGTCAGGCCGCCCCCGGCCGGCGGGAACATACCCGATAGGCCCACATCGACAACCCCGATCAAGCCGGGAGGGTGGCCATCAGCGGCCCGGCTTGTCGAGTTTTAGACCGGCCAGGGCCGCAAAAGGGCTGTCCGCCTCGGGTTTGCGCCCCGAATCCGCCTTCGCCGGAGCACCGGGAGTAGTCTCGGTGAATTCTGCTCCCGGGCGGCGCGGATAGGGGTCGACGGCACTCGCCAGACAATCGAAGACGACCTTTCCCAGCGGCAGGCGGTCGTTCTCCATCGCTTCGATCTCGACCTCGTCCTGAAGATCGATATCGGCGGCCAGAGAGGGGACGTCGTCGGGTTGGCGGAATTCTACGTCGACGCTCTCCTCGAGACGGTTCTCCACCGGCTCGAGCGTCACCACGCAGGCCTGGGAAATTTGGGCGGTCGCTGTGCCTCGGGCCCGAAAACGACCGCCGGCCAAGGGTTTGACCTCAATCTCGGCTGAAAGCGCGGTGCAGGACAACAGGTCGAGCCGGGCCACGAACGCGGCTCGCTCGCCGTCGGTGGCCTTCCAGCGAAACGTGCGCCCGGATGCCGGAATGCCGCCGGCCGTCAGACTCCAATCCAGAATAGCTTCCGCGGTGTGCTGCGCCGCGCCGGCGGGTTCGGAGGCGCGCCGTCGATCTTGATCGTTGGTCATCACAACCTCATCGGATCTGCCCGAAAGTCGCGGCTGCCGGTTCCTCGGCAGCCAGACGGGCGAGCGCGGCCACGTCCACGCTCGGGCCACCGGGCAGCGGCCGGAAGTGCCGCTCCAGCATAGCCTGGAACGCGACGTCTCCCTCCCGGCGAGCCAAGGCGTAGTCGGTGTGACGCTCGAGCAGGGCAGCCGCGGCTCGCTTGACCTTGGCGGGGATGCGCAGGTCGCTCAATCCCACCTCCCGCAGGTTGTCGTCCACGTCCTCGACGAATGCCTCGGTCAAAGCCTGGGTCAATTGCGGTGAGGCGCCGCGCTGGTTGAGGATGTCGAGGGCGATCGCGGTATGCAGAAGGAGAAGTTCGAGACGCCCTTCCAGGTTGTCGGGGACGCCGGCAGCAGTGAAGAAGGCCGCGCGCCGGGATTGCGTCACAATCGACTCATAAAGCTCGCGGGCGAGTGCGGCGTGCCGGCGGCGGTTCGTGAAGCGGGTGAGCATCGTCAGGAGCAGCGGTTCGGTCGTGGCGAAAGGTGGGGACCGCCGGGCAGTCGTCATTGCCACGGGCAGGACCGCAAGTTAGGCAAGCAGGGTTCGCGCGTCGAGTGGAGAGAATATCATATCGCGGTCTGAGCCGCTTGGCGGCCACCCGGTCAGCATCGAACATGGTCCGACGGCTCGAAATGAACTCCCGACAGAAGACATCCCGGTTCGCTGCTCCGCTCGAAGCCATCGCGGCGGGCACGCTGACCCTGCTCGTCGTGGCTTGCTCTCCAATCATCACGAAGCACGGCCACCATTTCCAGGACAGCGACGTTGCCCAGGTACAGCCGGGCATGAGCCAGGAGCAGGTCCGTGGCGTGCTGGGAAGCCCGACGACCACGGCGGCCGTCAGCGGCGGCTCGGCCTTCTACTACATCACGTCGATTCAGGAACAGAAGGCGTTCTTCAAGCCGACCGAGACCGACCGGAAGGTCCTGGCGGTCTATTTCAGCCCTCATGGCGCGGTCGACCGTACGGCCCAGTATGGTCTGAAGGACGGCAAGGTCATCAATTACTCGAGTTCGACGACCAAGCACCACGCGCGGGACCAGGGCATCCTCTACGCTCTGTTCCGCAACCTGGGAACAAAGCAGCTCGGCCTGGATTGAACCCGGCCATCTCAGCTGCTGTGGGCAGGATGAACCTCCCATGGTGCGGTCGAAAGGACTCGAACCTTCACGCCTTTTGGGCGCTACCACCTCAAGGTAGTGCGTCTACCAATTCCGCCACGACCGCGAGCCATTGGGGAAGTGCGGCGTCTGTAGCAAACTCATCCGGTGGAAACAAGCAGTCTCCACGAGCGCAGCCAGACCGATTTTCGGCATGATCGACAACCTCAGAGGAGAAAGGCAGGGCGGGCCGTCCATCGGTTGGGCCATCTCCGCCGTCCAAGTGCCCTATCCCGAGGCCGTGGCTGCGATGGAAGAGCGCGCAGAGGCCATCGCGGCGGGACGCTCGGGGGAACTGGTGTGGCTGCTGGAGCATCCGCCCATCTATACGGCCGGTACGAGCGCCAAGCTGGCGGACCTGAAGGACGCGGACCGCTTTCCGGTCTTCTCGGCCGGACGCGGCGGCCAATTCACCTATCATGGCCCGGGACAGCGCGTGGCCTACGTCATGCTCGACGTGCGCCGGCACGCGCCGGCCAGGCTCGGAGGCGATCTCAGAGTTTTCGTCGCGGGGCTCGAACGCTGGATCATTCGGGCGCTCGCCGAGTTCAACGTGGTCGGGGAAACGCGGCCGGGCAGGGTCGGCGTATGGGTCGCTCGCCCAGAGCGCGGCCTGGGGTGCGAAGACAAGATCGCGGCGATCGGGATTCGCGTGCGCCGCTGGGTCAGCTTCCACGGGATCAGCCTGAACGTGGAACCGAATCTCGCGCATTTCGAGGGAATCGTGCCTTGCGGCATCGCCAATACCGCGAACACCCCGCTCGGCGTGACGAGCCTCGTCGATCTCGGATTGCCGGTATCGATGGCCGATGCGGACGTTGCGCTGCGGCGCGCGTTCGAGGCGACATTCGGCTCCACGCACGACGAGCAGCCGCCGCTGGCCGCGCGCCCAGCGTCCGAGTGTCACGTCCGGCGTTGATCTGACGCAAACCGACGTATTCGGCCGATCCCCAAACTCCGCGCACGCCGAAGGTGGCAGTGGGGGAAACGTGCTGAAACTCGAAACGATCGCGCGGGCCGACGTCCATCACGACCCATTTCAGTTCTTCGCAACCGGTGACGTGCTGTCCGAAGGCTCGTTATCCGCGATCCGGAAGGATTTTCCCGCGATCGAGAAGCCCGGGATCTTCCCGCTGTCCGCGCTGGAGTACGGACCGGCGTTCGGCGCGTTGATCGACGACATCCGATCGGATGAACTCGCCGAGGTCGTGGGCCACAAGCTCGGTGTCGACCTTACCGGTCTGCCCTTGATGATCACGGTTCGCGGACGGGCCCAGGCCAAGGACGGGCGCATCCACACGGATACCAAGGACAAGGTCGTCACCTGCCTGCTCTACCTCAACGAGAGGTGGGACGACGGCGGCGGACGTCTGCGCATGCTGCGCGGTCCCGACGACATCGAGGATTTCGCCGCCGAGATTCCGCCCAACGGCGGCACGTTCGCGGCCTTCAAGGTTTCGGAGCGGTCGTTCCACGGGCACAAGCCATTCGTCGGGGATCGGCGCTACGTGATGTTCAACTGGGTCCAATCCGACGCCGCGCTCGCACGCCAGTTGGGCCGGCACAAGTTCTCGGCGCGTCTCAAGAAGCTGGTCCCGTTCTTCTACAGGGGGAAATGACATGATCCAGCTCACCCCGGTCATCGAGCGCAATTCGGCAGGCGCCGACGTGGTCTCCGCGACGTTCCTGCGTTGCCTGGAACGCGCAAGGCACGAGACGGCGCCGTTCGACTACTGGCTGCTCGAGGGCGCGTTGCCCGATAGCGACGTGAGCGCGATCGTCGACCTGCCCCTGCCGGCTCCATCGGCACCGGTATTCAACGGCCGCCGGGAGGCTAACAACAGCCAGCGCATCTTCTTCACGCGGGAGAACCAGGAGCGCTACCCGGTCTGCGCACGGGTCGCGCGCGGTCTCGACGCACCGCATGTGCGCGCCGCCATCGAGACGATCACCGGCGCCGACCTGGGAGGCACGTTCCTTCGTATCGAGTACTGCCAGGACGGCCCAGGCTTCTGGCTGGAGCCGCACACCGACATCAGGGTCAAGAAGTTCACGATGCTGGTCTATCTGCTCGACGATCCGGACCTGCGGCTGGCCGGCACCGACATCCACGAGGGGCCACCCGATTTCAAGTATGTCGGCAGCGCTCCCTACGGCCGAAATCTCGGCGTGATCTTCATTCCGTCGGACACCAGCTGGCATGGCGTCGGCCACCATCCGGTCACCAAGCTGCGCAAGTCGATCATCATCAACTTCGTCGATGCGTCGTGGCGTGACAAATGGGAGCTGGCATGACGCCCGGTGCGCCGGTTTCGACGCAGCGTCGTTCAGATGAGCAAAATGGGCCGGATGGGCAGAGTGGGGCGGCGAGTTCGCGCCGCCGCGCAATAGCCTACTGCTTCTTCTGTTCGGGAGTTCCCTGCTGACCGGGCTGGGCGGGTTGCTCCTCGGGGGCGTCGTAATAGAGGAAGCCTTCCTCGATGGAAACGACGTCGCCAGGTTCGAGCTGGTACTCGTCGTCATCGACGTCGTTCAATCTGAGGACGCATCCCTTGGGACAAACGTCCTGAAGCGTCTGATCACGCTTCAGCACATGGTCCACTTTCTGCTCGCCCTCGATCAGCGTTACCTTGTGGTCGCGATCGTCGCGATTGGTGATCGAGACGCTGGCACCAGCATGGACAACACTGCTGACCAGCAGCGTGATGAAAGCCAAGCTGAACAATGAGCGGCGGCCGAGGCTCTCGAAACCGAGCACTCGGCAACGCTGCCGCCACGTCCTGCCGGTTACGCCAGAATGCATCATGGTATGACTCGAGACTGTCCGTGACACTGAGCGACCGGCTGTTCGTCGTTACTTCTTCTTCTTCGCGGCGGCCTTCTTGGCGGGCTTCGCGGCGGCTTTCTTCGCGGCTTTCTTAGCCATGTGTATCTCTCCTGCGTAGGTTGACACCCGAATCCGATCGGGTAACGCGACTGTGTTCAGTCGATCTCCAGCGCGCAAACGGTATTTAGCGCCGTAATGCCGTCGATCACAAGATTGTTGTGGATGGAACCACTGCGGCCTTGCTCGCGAGCGGCGGCGCGCGCCGAGAGAGCGGCTCGTTCAATAGCCGAGCGCTGCGCCATCCTTGCGGGGATCTGATGCGCCGATCAGCGTTCCATTCGCGTGATCGAAGGCGACGAGCTGGCCGCCGCCCCACGGGTCCTCGCGCCACGACATCGGATGCCCCAGCGCTGCAAGCGCGTCGAGCGTGGCTGCGGGAACGCCGCGCTCCGCTTGGACGGCATCGCCTTCGAAGAAGATGCGCGGATGATCGATGGCTTCCTGCGCGTCGAGGCCGTAGTCGAGCATGTTGGTCAGCACATAAACGTGTCCGAGCGGCTGCAGTGCTCCGCCCATGACGCCGAAGGAGAGCCAGGGGCGGCCATCGCGCATCGCCATCGCGGGAACGAGGGTGTGAAGAGGGCGCTTGCCGGGCGCGATGCAATTGCGGTGCCCCGCCTGCAAAACGAAGCCGGAGCCGCGGTTCTGAAGGGTGATCCCGGTCTTGCGGGTGACGATGCCCGAGCCGAAGCCTGCGAAGAGCGAGTTGATGAAAGAGACCGCCATGCCGTCCTTGTCTACCACGCTTAGGTAGATGGTATCGGAGCCCTTCGGCTCGGGGATTGGCCCGAACGGCGAACGCTTGGCGAGGTCGATGCGTCCCGCGAGTTCGCCGATGAAGGCGTCGGAGAGCATGAACGCGACCGGAACGTCGGCCATGGCCGGGTCCGCCACGAAGCGATCGCGGGCAGCGTAGGCGAGGCGCGCCGCTTCCAGCAGGGCGTGATAGCGGGTGGCGCTGCCCGGATCGGTTCCCAGCGGACCGAGCTTGTCGAGTATCCGCAAGATGATGAGGGCGACGATGCCCTGGTTGTTCGGCGGCAGCTCGTAGAGTTCGGCGCCGCGATAAGGGACTGAGATCGGGTCCACGTAGCTGCAGCGCTGGGCGGCGAAGTCCGACAGCTCATGCAAGCCGCCCAGTGATTTCAGGTCGCCCACCATGTCGGCGGCGATGGCGCCGCCGTAGAAGGCGTCGCGGCCGTCCCTCGCGATCGCCTCGAGCGTGCGGGCCAAGGCCGGGAAGCGCATGATTTCGCCAGTGCGGGGTGCGCGGCCACCGAGCAGCAGGTGCTGGCGGGCGCCTTCGTTGAGCGCGATCTTCGCTTCGAGCCCCTTCCAGTCGTGAGCGACACGCGGGGCCACGGCGAAGCCGCGGCCGGCGGCCTCGATCGCGGGCGCCAGCGCATCGGCCAGCGAGATCGTGCCGTGATCGCGCAGCAGGCGGTCCCAGGCGTCGATGGCGCCGGGTACGGTCACGGCGTGCGGGCTGGTCACCTCGATCGACTTGATGCCGGCCTTGGCGAAGTGCTCGGGCGTGGCTGCCTTCGGCGCCCTGCCCGATCCGTTGAGCGCGATCAGGCCTTTTCCGGGTTTGTGGATCAGCGCGAAGCAATCGCCGCCGATGCCGGTCATCGCAGGCTCGATCACGCACAGCAGAGCCGTTGCCGTGATCGCCGCGTCCAGCGCATTGCCGCCCTTGCGCAAGACCTCGACGGCCGCAAGGCTCGCCAGGGGATGCGACGTGGCGCACATGGCGTGCCGCGCCACGACGGGCGAGCGGCCTGGCAGGTGGAACGAGCGCATCGGTGACCCTCCCAAACGCAGCGAGGTGCGAGCCCCGCTCGCACCTCGTTCAGAATTCCGGAAGGTTTAGTCCAGCTCGGGGCCGGTGGGAACCGCGCGGCCCGCAGATCAGGCAGCCAAGGCATTCTCGGGCATGCCGGCAACGTGGCTCGGCAGCGAGAAGCCGAACCGGCCGGGGACGTCGCCGAAACGGTTGGCAGCGGTTTCGCCGGGAGCGGCGTGCACCCACAGCAGGCCGCCGAAGGCGGGCAGGGTGGTGGCCGCGAAGACGAACCAGAAGAGCAGTGTCTTGTGCTCGAGCGCGGCCTGCATCCGGTCGGGGCCGGCGATCAGCGTGATCGCGACGGCGATGAGGAAGCAGCCGGCGAGCCAGAAGGTCACGGCGGCCGGCACCCACCAGCCGGAGCGGCCGATGTCGTGGAGACGCTTGAGCAGGGCGATTCCGCCGGTCCAGACCAGAGGTGCGTTCAGCAGAGCCGCGGTGCCGCTGCCGAGGTCGATGCCGGCAGCGGTGAGTGCCAGAGCGCCGATGGCCTGCACGCAGAGGAGGACGATGGCGAGAGCGAGGAAGCCCTGGCGGTTGCAGCGGCCACGCGGAGCGACCAGTTGGCGGCCGAGTTCCTTGAGCAAGGCAGGCGAGAGGGTCATGACGCGATCTCCTGACCGGTTTGCCCGATCATCGCGCGGGAGCGTTGGCGCTTCGTTAGCGGGGATGGAAAAAATTGAATGAATTTGGCTTTCGGCGCGCTGGGTGCGCGCCTGTCCGGGTCGCGGGCTTGACCGCCCCATGGCCGGGGCGGACACTCTCGTCGACCTCTCGCTTTGGAGCCCTCCCCGCCATGATGCCGCTCGCTGGATATGCCGATCGCCTCAGTGTCCGTCCCGGCGAGACCGTCGCCTTCAAGCTGGCCAATGCGACGGGCCAGCCGGTTTCTGTGAGGCTGGTGAGGGTCGTGGGAGCCGATGCCAATCCCGCGGGCCCGGGCATCGATCTTCGACCGCTCGACCAAGTGCCAGTCGAGGTTGCAGCGCCTGGGCCGCAATCCGCGCATCAGGGCTCCTATGGCCGGGTGGACCTGGGAAGCCGCGGCGCGGGTCTCTCCAGCCTGACGATGCTCGCCACGATCAAGATCACCGGATCGCCGGCGGATGGCCGAGCGATTTTGTCTTTGCTGGAGCCTCTGGCAGGTGGCATCGGTCTTTCTGTGGATCGTCGGGGGCGTCTGGCCGTTGCCGTCGGCGTGCCGTCCCCGGGAGGCAAAGGTGTTTCCTGGCGGACGATCGAGACCCCGACGCCGCTCGAACGCGATGTGTGGCATCGCGTCTGGGTGAGCTTCGAGCGGAAGACCGGCGATGTTGTGATCGGCTCACTCAAGGTGGCTGCGGGCAAGGCCGCCGGGACCGCGCGCGTCACGACGGCCCGTGCCGCCGAGGCCCTCGCTCTGGGCCGCGCCAAGTTCCTGATCGGCGCCGCCGGCGAGGGTCGCGATCCTTTCCGCTTCGATGGCCGCATCGAGCGCCCGATGATTTTCGATCGTGTTCTGTCCGGCGACGACGTCGCGAAGGCGTTCGATGGAGCAATGGTGTCCGGACTCCTGGCGTGCTGGGATTTCTCGCGCGAGATGTCCACGAGCCGAATCTTGGACGTGGGGCCGCACGGTCTGCACGGCACCGTGGTCAATTCGCCGGCACGCGCGATGCGCGGCTCGAAATGGACGGGGCGCGAGCATTGCTTCCGGCATGCGCCGGACCAATACGGGGCCATTCATTTCCACTCCGACGACATCGACGACTGCGGCTGGCCGACGACGCACGAGTGGACCGTGCCAGCGGATCTGCGCTCGGGCGTCTATGCGCTGCTGGCGGAAGCGGGCGGGCAGACCGAGAACATCCCGTTCTTCGTAGTTCCGCCCAAGGGCCGGGCGACCACACGCATCGCGCTGCTCGCCTCGACGTTCACTTACACCGTCTATCACAATCATACCCGGCCGGAGTGGACCACGGATCCTGCCTGGGTCAAGGCGTGGAAGGATCAGGCCGCCGCATGGCCCGGCGCCTATCCTCACAATCCGGGGGATCATCGCGAATACGGCCTCTCGACTTACAACTTCCACACCGACGGTAGCGGCATCCACTTCGCCTCGTGGCATCGCCCGATGCTCAATGTGCGGATCGGATACATCACGTATCCTCACCCGAAGATCCGTGGGTCCGGGCTGCGCCACTTCCCCGCCGACAGCCACCTGACCGCATGGCTCGAGAAAAAAGGTTTCGAGTACGACGTGATCACGGACTGGGAACTGCATCACGAAGGCGCCGAACTGCTGAAGCGCTATGGGGTCGTGATGACCGGCAGCCACCCCGAGTATCACACCGAACGGATGCTCGATGCGCTGGAGGCCTATCGCGACGGCGGCGGACGACTGATGTACATGGGCGGGAACGGCTTTTACTGGAAGATCGCGCTCTCCAGCGAGCGGCCTGGCCAGATCGAGATCCGCCGCGCGGAAGGCGGCATTCGTCCCTGGGCCGCGGAGCCCGGCGAGTACTACAACCAGCTCGACGGCGAATACGGGGGGCTGTGGCGGCGCAACGCGCGTCCGCCCCAGAAGCTCGTGGGCGTCGGCTTCACCGCCCAGGGCAACTTCGTGGGCAGCTATTATCTCGTCAATGGAGATGCGCGGCGAGATCCGCGGGTGGCGTGGATCCTCGACGGCGTCAGCGACGAGAGGGTGGGCGATTTCGGTTTGTCGGGACATGGTGCGGCCGGCTTCGAACTCGATCGTGTCGACTACCGGCTCGGCACGCCGGCGCACGCCGTGGTCGTTGCGGCGAGCGAGAACCACCCGCCGGAGGCGCCCTGGGTGCTCGTGCCGGAGGAACATCTGACGCACATCGTGACCTGGGCCGGGCAGCCGGCAAAGCAGCTGATCCGCGCCGACATGACGTTCTTCGAAACGAACGGCGGAGGGGCCGTGTTCTCGACCGGCTCGATCACCTTCTGCGGATCACTGCCGGCCAATGGTTTCGAGAACAACATCTCGCGTATCACCGAAAATGTACTGCGCCGGTTTCTCGACCCGGCTGCGCGCTTCGAGGTTCCCGCCGCCACCTGACCGGGCTCGCGGGAACCGCGCCGGCGACAACCCGGCCGTAATCAGTCGAGCCTAATGTCGGGGCCCGGCAGGCGTGCGCGAGGTCGCAGACGTCAGGAGCCTCGACCGATGCGCAGGCAACTCATGGTGCAGATGATTGCTGCCCTGCGCGTGGCGACGCGGCTGGCGATCGGCGGCCTGCGCTGGCTCGCTCGTCTTCTCGTCGCGATCGTCATCGTCTTCGAGGAATGGGGCTGGCGACCGCTGGCCGATGCGCTGGCAAGACTGGCGCGATTTCCCTTCATTGCGGCCCTGGAGCGCAGCGTGACGCGGCTCCCACCCTACGGCGCCCTCGCGGTGTTCGTGCTGCCCTCCGCCGCGCTGCTGCCGCTCAAGCTGCTCTCGGTCTATCTGATCGCGGGCGGCCACGTCGTCGGCGCCGCCGTGCTCTTCATCGGGGCGAAGATCGCCGGCACGGCGGTCCTGGCGCGCCTATTCATGCTCACTCAACCCCAGCTCATGCGGATCTGGTGGTTCGCCCGCCTCTACGACATGGTCGTGCCCTGGAAAAAGGCACTTCTCGAGTGGGTGCGGGAGACCTGGGTCTGGCGCTACAGCCGTATCGTGAAGGCTCGCTTGACGCGTCGCCTTGAGCGGCTGCGGGAACTGTGGGGTCCGATCATCGCGGCGATCCGCTCGGCCATCGGGCGCGTGCTGGGGCGGTGACCTGCAGCGCGGGCCGCTTGACGCCCGCGGCCACGTCCGGCACTCGTCCGCGCAAGGGGCGGGGAATACATCATGCACCATACGTCACGGACCTATGACGTTCTCGTCGCCGGCGGCGGCAATGCCGCACTGTGTGCGGCAATCGCAGCGGCCCGCGCGGGCGCAGACGTTCTCGTCGTTGAGGCTGCACCCAAGTTCTACCGGGGCGGCAATACCCGCCACACGCGCAACATGCGCTGCGCGCACGACCATGCGACCGAGACGCTCTCGGGTCCCTATACCGAGGACGAGTTCTGGGACGACCTCTATAGGGTCACCGGAGGTCGGACCGATGAGACGCTCGCGCGCATGATGATCTCCGAATCCAAGGAGATGCTCGATTGGATCGTCCAGCAGGGGGTCCGGTTCCAGCCCTCCCTGGGCGGCACGCTCAGCCTGGGGCGCACCAATTCGTTCTTCCTCGGCGGCGGGCGAGCCATGCTCAATGCGCTCTACCGAACCGCCGAGAGCCTCGGCGTCGAGGTCATGTACGACACCGAGGTCGTCGGCCTCGAAATCGACGCGGGCGTCTTCCGGTCTGCCCGCGTCCGCCTCGCCGACGGCTCCGAGACGAAGATCGGTGCGAGAACGCTGGTTGCAGCCGCCGGAGGGTTCGAAGCCGACATCGCGTGGTTGAAGGAGGGCTGGGGAGAAGCCGCGGAGAACTTTTTGATCCGGGGCACGCCCTACAATCGGGGCCGTGTGCTTCGTATGCTGCTAGATGCAGGTGTCGAGGCCATCGGTGATCCGTCGCAGTGTCACGCGGTCGCGATCGACGCGCGCGCGCCGAAGTTCGACGGCGGTATCATCACCCGGCTCGACTGCGTGGTGTTCGGCATCGTCGTCAATCGCGAGGCCAGGCGCTTCTACGACGAAGGCGAGGATCTCTGGCCCAAGCGCTACGCCATCTGGGGACGGCTGGTCGCAGCCCAGCCGGGACAGATCGCCTACATCATCTTCGACAGCGCGGTGCGCGGGATGTTCATGCCCTCGCTGTATCCGGCGATCGAGGCCGGCAGCATCGCGGAGCTGGCCGCAAAGCTCGATCTCGACGCAGCGACCCTGGAGAAGACGGTGGCCGATTTCAATGCCGCGGTCAGAACCGGGACCTTCGACCATACGATCCTGGACGATTGCCGCACCGAGGGGCTCGTTCCGGCTAAGACGCATTGGGCTCGCCGCATCGAGGCTGCACCTTACTGCGCGTATCCGGTTCGCCCGGGCATCACGTTCACGTATCTGGGCACGCGGGTCGGCATGGATACGCGGCCGCAGCTGCTGAACGGCGGGCCGTGCGCCAACATCTTCGCCGCCGGAGAGATCATGGCCGGCAACGTGCTGGGCCAGGGATACGCCGCGGGGATCGGCATGACGATCGGAAGCGTCTTCGGAAGGATCGCAGGGACGGAGGCCGCGCGCCATGCTCGCCACTGACGCATCGGGCGAGGCCCGCCGTCTGATGACGGTCTGCAATGCCTGTCGCTATTGCGAAGGACTTTGCGCCGTATTCCCGGCCATGGAGCTGCGCCGCGATTTCAGCGACGGCGATCTCAACTATCTCGCCAATCTCTGCCACGGCTGCGGCGCCTGCTACGACGACTGCCAGTTCGCGCCGCCGCACGAGTTCGACGTGAATGTGCCGCGTGCCATGGCGGTCGTGCGGGCGCAGTCGTATGAAGCTTACGCATGGCCAGCGGCGTCGCGCCCCCTGTTCGCACGCAATGGACTTTGGGTGAGCCTCATTGCGGCGGTCGCGGTGGCGGGTTTCATCGCCGGCTTCGTCGGCTGGCACGACCGCGCCGTGTTGTTCGGCGTGCATCAGGGACCGGGCGCGTTCTACCGGTTGATGCCGCACGATGCGATGGTGGCGCTGTTCGGAGCTGTGTTCCTCTATGCGCTGCTCGCATCGGCCATGGGGCTGAGCGCCTTCCTCGCCGACGGCGCAACCCCGGGGACGAGGCTGGATTGGCGGGCTCTCAGGGACGCCGGTCGCGATGCGGCGACGCTGCGGTATCTCGACGGCGGTGGTGTCGGGTGCGGCAGTGGCGAGGCGCCGCGGGCGGACCGGCGCCGGCTCTGGCATCACCTGACCAGCTACGGTTTTGCGCTGTGCTTCGCCGCGACGTCCGTCGCCACGCTCTATCACTACCTGCTCGGCCGCATCGCACCCTACCCCTGGTACGATCTGCCGGTTGTGCTGGGCACGATCGGTGGGATCGGCTTGCTGATCGGCCCGGCCGGTCTTCTGCACGAGAAATGGCGCCGGTCACCGGAGCTATCCGACCAGAGCCGGTTCGGCATGGATGTGGCATTTCTGGCGATGCTGTTTCTGACCAGCGCAACCGGCCTCGCCCTGGTTGCCTTCCGCGCTACATCGGCGATGGGGCTGCTGCTCGCGATCCATCTCGGCGTCGTATTCGCATTGTTCGCGACCATGCCCTACGGCAAGTTCGTGCACGGGCTCTATCGCTTCGCCGCACTGGCGCGCTATGCGCGTGAGCGCCGTGAAGCAGAGGGCGGGTAACGCGGGAGGCCTCTCGATGTGACTGCTTCGGGCTGCTCCGGGAACCTGCCGTCCCAAGTCGCGCCGACCGATCACCCATTGATCAGGGGCAAGATCACAATGACCACGCTGACGACAGCGGCGCAATCGATGTGTTACCTCGTGCCATGACCGATGCTTTCCTATTGCAGGCGCTCGACTACGCCGGGGTGGCGACGTTCGCCGCGTCGGGTGCTCTCGTCGCAGCGCATCGCAAGCACGACGTTCTCACCTTCGTATTCTTCGCCGCCATCACCGGCATCGGCGGAGGCACGTTGCGCGACGTGCTGATGGGCGTGCCGGTGTTCTGGCTCGGCGAGCCCGGTTACCTGACGGTGGCCGCCGTCGTCGGCTGCATCGTGTGGCTGGTCGGGGCAGGGCCGGTCTGGAGTGCCAAAGCGCTGTTGTGGCTCGACGCGGTGGGGCTTGCCGCTTATGCGACGCTCGGCGCAGACAAGGCGCTCGGGCTGGGCCATTCTGGCGCCACGGCGGTGGTCATGGGCGTGCTGACGGGAACATTCGGTGGCATCCTGCGCGACGTGCTCGCGGGCGAGCCTTCGGTGCTGCTGCGCAGGGAAATCTACGTCACGGCGGCGCTGGTCAGCGCAGCGACGTTCGTGCTGCTGCGCCTGTTCGCTCCGCTGCCGCCAGCGACGGCGATGATTGTCGCGGTGGCCGCTGGCTTCTGCCTCCGCGCCGGCGCGATCCGCTTCGGCTGGAGCCTGCCTCAGCATGGCGGCGGTCCGGGCCGCTCCTGATTACGGCGAGCGGCGTCGGACACCGTCCTTGATGAACACCCGCAGCGGCGTCGTGCCTTCCATCGAGCCGTCGCGGGCGCGCCATTTGCCGTTGGTGCATAGTATGCCGCCCTAGGCCTGCACGGCGTCGAATTCGACGGTGTTGTAATACACTTTGCCGCCGGCCCCGGGTTCCGTCGCCGTGAAGTCGGTCCGGCATTTGTCGCCGGTGACGACCGGATCATAGCCGTCGATCATGATGCCGCCGCCGCCGGTGCTTTCGAAGCGAGGGGAAAGCACGCTCCAGGCCGAATAGTCCTCGCCCGATTGAGCCTGACCGCTGGGACTGACCAGCAGGACTTGCGTCGAAATCACCGCAGCAGCGGCGGCCAAGGCCCTGGCGTGTACCATGTCGTGTTCCCCTATGGTTTCGTTGTCGTTCGTCGACGGGGGTACTGAGCCGGTTGGGCATCGGATCGCGCATGAGGGTTCACGATCAGGTGAGCCCGGGCGAGCACCGGGCGGCCAGAGCTGAAACTCGCTGCCGCGCTCCCGTCGTGGGCCTTCCTGCAACCCGCCGAGAGCCTGTGTCCGTTCCAGCCCCTCATCCGTGACCGGATCGTCACCCCGCGATCGTGGGGGCGTGCGCAGTACAACATGACGGTGCTGGTCTTGAGCTGCTCGCCCGACGGCGTGCGATGCTGGCGGCTAAATCCCGCGAACGTTGTGTGTGCCGGCGGCCACAATTCTTGACACGGCCTCCATTCTCCCGGATTCTTAAACATCGGCATCGATGAGCCTGGCGGATACTCCGACCGGGCAAATCGCCGATGGAACCGAAGCAACGAAGGAGGCGTAACATCCGCAAACCCATGAGGGCCGCGCCCGAGCGCGAGCCGACCGGACCCCGGATCAACGAGCAGATCCGCGTCCGTGAAGTCCGTTTGATCGACCAGGATGGTCAGAATTGTGGGGTCGTCGCGACCTACGAAGCGCGCATTCGCGCCGAGGACGCGGGGCTGGATCTCGTCGAAATCTCGCCGGACGCATCTCCGCCGGTCTGCAAGATTCTCGACTACGGCAAATTCAAGTACCAGGAACAGAAGAAGGCGGCCGAAGCCCGCAAGAACCAGAAAGTCGTCGAGATCAAGGAGATCAAGCTCCGTCCCGGCATCGACGACCACGACTACGACGTGAAGATGCGTTCTATGAAGCGGTTCTTCGAGGAAGGCGACAAGGTCAAAGTCACGCTGCGTTTCCGCGGCCGCGAGATGGCTCACACCGAACTCGGCATGGACGTGCTGAAGCGCGTCAAGGCGGATACCGAGCAGATCGCCAAGGTCGAGTCGGAGCCGCGTTTCGAAGGCCGCCAGATGGTCATGGTCCTGGCGCCACGCTGAAGCGCTCGGGAAGAGCGCGCGAGAGGCGCGCCGGCGGGCCGGAAACGCCGCGGCGCGCGCCGATCACTCAGATTGAAAAGATCATGCAGGTCGTCGTGCCATGGGCATACAAGTTGCCCTTGGCATCGACGATGCGGCCCTCTGCGGTCGCGGCTCTGCGGCCGGCGTGGACGACCTTGCCCTTGGCACGGACGGGTCCTGTCTGGTCGGTCAGGGTCCGCACCAGATGAACCCGATACTCCAGCGTCGTGTATCCCTGGCCGGGCTCGAGCAGTGTCTGGACAGCGCAGCTCATGGTCGAGTCGAGCAGTGTCCCCGCCAATCCGCCGTGTACCGAGCCGATGGGATTGTAGTGATCGCGCGTGGGTGTGCAGGTGAAGACGGCTTCGCCAGGGCGAACTTCGCTGATCCCGAATCCCAGCACGCGGGATATCGGCGGGGCCGGGAGTTCGCCGGCAATCATTTTGCTCAGGAATTGCAGGCCCGACAGCGTTCGCAGCGTTTCGAGCGGGACGACACCATATTGGCGCTCAGTCGAAGACGTCATCGGCCGGATCTCCTGTTGGATACGACGGTCCAGGCTTTCGCGCCCTTGTCGCCGGTGGCGTCGTCAGCCACCACGGCGGCCCCTCAAATGCAAGTGGACCAGGCCGCGGTTCGGCGGCCTGGTCCACGATCTCGCGACGGGCTATCGGCCCGATCGGCGCCCCTGCGGGCCGGCGGCTCTCAGCCGCCGACGATGGCGCCGTAGCGGCGGCTGATCGCGCGCTCCAGGTCGTCGGTCATCACGCCGCCGTTGAGGGTGATGTAGCGGGCGATCTCCTGATCGGCCTGCCTGCGACGCGCCTCGAACATGGCGCCGACGATCCGCTTCAGGATCCCGCCCTTTTCGGCGTTGGCTCTCGTGTCGGCGACGGTCACATCGGTGGCATCATGGAGTGCGTAGGACGTGCTCATGATCATGATCTCCTTGCTCAGGCGCCGGTCCCGCCATCGTGTGCTTCGTGGCAAGGTTCCCAGCGTCGATCGGAAGGTATGGTCGTTCGCACTTGCGAACAATCCTCTCGCAATTGCGTCAGACATGCAAATTTTGCATGACAACGGAATGCGTTCGTAAAATCAAAGCCATAATTCGCCGGCCTCCGGTCGGGCAGCCGGCGGCGCTGGGCAGGTCCCCGTTAATCCTTCCGCGTTGATCCAGCTGCGCACGCTGGTGGAGCGACGGGTCGGGGCGTGCCGCAACGTTCCCGATCTGCTAGAGTTGTACCTTCCCGCAAGGAGCGGCGACCGGCCCGAAGTCCCGCGCGCCCGGGTCGAACGAGGACACCTCCGATTTGGCCACGACCATAAAGCGCCTGTTGTCCGGGGCCATCGCGCTCGCCGTCGTGGGGGCGGTCTACGTTGCCGCAACACGGGACACGGTTCAAAAGCAGGCCGGTGGCGGCCGGCGGGGCGGTGCGCCCGCCGGGTTGGACCTACCCGTTCCGATCGTGGCTGGAGTGGCCGAGGCCCGCGACGTGCCGGTCTTTCTCGAGGGCGTGGGTACGGCGCGGGCGCTCAATACCGTGGTCGTGCGTCCCCAGGTCGACGGCAAGATCGTCCGGGTGGTGTTCAAGGAAGGGCAGTCGGTCAAGAAGGGCGATCTGCTGGCCGAGATCGATCCGACCACTTACCAGGCCGCCCTCGACCAGGCCAAGGCACGCTACGCGCTTACCGAAACGCAGCTCGCCAATGCTCAACGCGATCTGCAGCGCTACCAGAAGATTCCCGGCGTCGTGGCGCAGAAGACCGTCGATACCCAGACGGCTCAGGTCAGCCAGCTGCAGGCGCAGCTCAAGTCGGACGCCGCCGCGGTGGTAAGCGCGACCGCGGTTCTCGATTACACACGCATCCTCGCTCCGATCGACGGGCGCACCGGGCTTCGCCAGGTCGACGAGGGCAACATCGTACGGGCAGCCGGCGATGCGAGCATCGTCACGATCACGCAGGTGCAGCCGATCTCGATCATGTTCACGTTGCCCCAGCAGAGCCTGCCGGTGGTTTCGCGGGCCAGTGCGGCGGCGGCACTCCTCGCCGAGGCCATGGACGCGGACAATCGGACCGTGCTCGACCGCGGCACACTGAAGGTGATCGACAATCAGGTGGATCAGACGACCGGCACAGTACGGATGCGGGCGGAATTCCCAAATGCGGATCTGCAGCTGTGGCCCGGACAATTCGTGAATGTTCGGCTGCTCGTGGATACGCTGAAGCAGGCGGTGGTGGTGCCGACACAGGCCGTGCAGCGCGGCCCGACCGGTCCCTTCGTTTTCGTGATCTCGAGCGAGGAGCGCGCGCGGCTGACGCCGGTGACGCTGGCGCAGCAGGGCGATACCGAGACTGTCGTAAAGGCCGGTGTGTCGGTCGGCGACCGGCTCGTGGTTTCGGGCTTCGCGCGACTTCAAGACGGCAGCCGCGTGGTTCCTGGTCGAGGCAGCGAGGATGCGCCGGGCGCCCGGCCACCCGGGGCGGGCGGTCAGGGAAGCGGCGCGCCTTCGGCGCAGCGGCCTGGGCAGGGGCCGGGAGAGGGTGGCGGCCGTAGCCGTTTCGAGGCCATCCGCGAGGCCTGCGGAGCGGATATCGCCACGCATTGTGCGGTCCCGCGCGACCAGATCCGTGCGTGCCTGGAGCAGAACAAGGCCAAGTTTTCGCCGACCTGCCAGGCCGCGCTCACGGCGTCGGGCGGCGGTCGCGGAGAGGGCAAGCAGGACGGCGGCCGTGACGGGCGCGACCGCAGCGACGAACGTCGCGGCGAACGGCCACGCGCGGCCCTGCAATAGACCATGAGCGTCTCTGCGCCGTTCATCCGCAGACCTATCGCCACCTCGTTGCTGGGGGTGGCGACGCTTCTCGCGGGCTTGCTCGGCTATCTGCGGCTGCCGGTCTCGTCGCTGCCACAGGTCGACTTCCCCACAATTCAGGTCACAACTCTGCTGCCGGGCGCCAACCCCGACACGATGTCGACGCTGGTCACCGCGCCGCTCGAACGCCAGCTGGGCCAGATCCCGTCGCTCGAGGTGATGACGTCGTCGTCGTCGCTGGGTCTGAGCCAGATCACGCTGCAGTTCACGCTGTCGCGCGATATCGACGCGGCCGCTCAGGATGTCCAGGCCGCGATCAATGCAGCCGGATCGACGCTGCCGCGAACCCTGCCGTTCCCTCCGACCTATGCGAAGGTCAACCCCGCCGACCAGCCGATCATGACGATCGCCCTCACCTCGGATACGGTCTCCCTGCGGGCCATGTCCGATCAGGCCGATACCTTGATCGCGCAACGCTTGGCCTCGGTTGCCGGCGTGGGACACGTCTCCGTGGAAGGCGGCATCAGGCCTGCGGTGCGCATCCAGGCGGATCTCGCCCGGCTCGCTTCCTATGGCCTGTCGATGGCCGACGTGCGGGCAGCTGTGGTGGCAGCGAACGTCTCGGGGCCGAAAGGATCGCTCGACGGCCGGTTTCAGTCCTACACCATCTCGGCAAACGACCAGATCACCGCGGCGTCGCAGTACAAGGCCGTGATCATCGCATACCGCAACAGCGCGCCCGTCCTGCTCTCGGACGTCGCCGAGGTCGTCGACGGATTGGAGAACACCAAGGTCGGCGGCTGGTACCAGGGCAAGCCGGCGGTCGTCGTCGATATCCAGCGCCAGCCGGGCGCCAACGTCATCGAGACCGTCGAGCGAATCCGCAAGGAGCTGCCGCGCCTCGAGCGGTCCCTCCCGCAGGGAATCAAGCTGACGGTCGTCCATGACCGCACGGGCATGATCCGGGCCTCGGTCAACGACGTGCAGTTCACGCTGGTCCTGGCCGTCGCGCTGGTCGTGCTCGTCGTCCTGCTTTTCCTGCGCTCGATGCGCGCCACGATCATCGCCGGGGTCGCGTTGCCGGTCTCGCTCGTTGCGACGTTCGGCGTGATGTGGCTTGCCGGCTTCAGTCTCGACAACCTCTCGCTCATGGCTCTCACGATCGGAACCGGCTTCGTGGTGGACGATGCCATCGTCATGATCGAGAACATCGTGAGGCACATGGAGGAGGGCGAGGATCCGCTGACGGCAGCCCAGGAAGGCGCGCGCGAGATCGGCTTCACGGTCATCTCGCTGACAATGTCCTTGATCGCGGTTTTTATTCCGCTGCTGTTCATGACAGGCCTCGTCGGGCGGATGTTCCGTGAGTTCGCTCTTACACTCACCATCGCCGTGGTGGTCTCGGCGGTGGTCTCCCTGACCCTTACGCCCATGATGTGCGCGCGGCTGCTGCGCCGCCAACAGGCCGGTCCAGCCGTGCCGGGACCTCTGGCGCGTGCGAACGATCGGGTTCTGGATGCCTATGAAACGTCACTTCGTTGGGTAATGCGCCACCAGACGGCGACGATCCTCGTGACGGTGGCGACGGTGTTCGCGACGATCTGGCTCTATGTCGTCGCGCCAAAGGGGTTCCTCCCGCTGCAGGATACCGGCCTCGTCGCCGGGATCATGCAGGCTTCCCCTGAAGTCTCTTTCGACGAGATGGAGCGGCTGCAAGCTGCCGTCTCCGACGAACTCAGGAAGGATCCCGATGTGGCCGGCGTCGTCACCGTCGTCGGAGTGAGTTCGATCAACCGTACGCCCAACGCCGGTTACTTCCAGATCGTTCTCAAGCCGCGCAACCAGCGCGCTTCGTCGATCATGGCCGCGATCGAGCGCTTCAAGTCGACCACAGCGTCGGTCGCCGGCGTCAGGCTGTTCTTCCAGCCGGTGCAGGATGTGCAGATCGCGACACGGGTCTCGCCGGCCCAGTACCAATACACCATCACCGGCGCGGACGGGCGCGAGGTCAACGCCTGGGGGCTCCAGCTCGCAGAGGCCTTGAAGGGCTCGCCGGTGGTGCGCGACGTCGTGACGGACGCGGAGGAAGGTGGGTTGCGCGCCCTGGTTCGCCTCGACCGCGACATGGCCGGTCGTCTCGGGGTATCGATGCAGGCTGTGAACGACGCCCTCAACGATGCGTTCGGTCAGCGCCAGGTCTCGACGATCTACGCCCAGGCCAACCAGTATCGCGTCGTTCTCGAGGCGATGCCGCGTTACCAGTCCGATCCGTCGGCACTGTCGCGGGTGTACGTGCCGGGCATCGGGGGGGCACAGGTTCCTCTGTCCGCGATCGCGCGCATCGAACGCGTCCAGGCGCCTCTGGCGGTCAACACGCAGGCCCAGTTTCCTGCCGTCACGATCTCGTTCAACCTCGCGCCGGGTCGGTCGCTGGGCGATGCCGTGACGGCGATCCGCGAGGTCGAGACGGCCATCGCGCTGCCCGGCTCGCTGACGGGCACATACTCGGGCGATGCTGCCGAGTTCGCAAAGTCTCTTGCCGGTCAGCCCTGGCTGATCCTCGCCGCAATCGTCACGATCTACATCGTGCTCGGAGTTCTCTACGAGAGCTTCGTCCACCCGTTCACGATCCTCACGACCCTGCCCTCGGCCGGCATCGGCGCCGTTCTGGCACTCATGCTCGCAGGCATGGACCTGTCTCTGGTGGCGTTGATCGGCATCATCCTGCTGATGGGTATCGTCAAGAAGAACGCGATCATGATGATCGACTTCGCGCTCGAGGCAGAGCGGACCCGAGGTCTCGATCCGCGTGACGCCATTCAGGAGGCGGCGGTAAAGCGCTTCCGGCCGATCATGATGACGACGCTCGCCGCCTTGTTCGGTGCGCTGCCGCTGGCGCTCGAAAGCGGCACCGGGTCGGAGCTGCGCAATCCGCTCGGCGTCTCGATCGTCGGCGGCCTCGTGCTGTCCCAGCTGCTCACGCTCTACACGACGCCCGTAATCTACGTCGCCATGGAGCGCCTGAAGGCGCGGCTCGGTGGCAGCTACGGATCGGGCGCGAACCCGAAGGCGGCGGAGTAGCGCCATGACCGCCCCCCGCGAAGGTTCGTCCGCTCCATTGCTCGGTGACTGGTCGCTCAACTTCTCGCGGCCGTTCATCCTGCGTCCGATCGGTACGACGCTGCTCGCGATCGGGCTGCTGCTCGCGGGTATCGTCGCGTTCCGTTTCCTTCCGGTCGCAAGCCTGCCGACCATCGAATTGCCCACGATCCGCGTGAGTGCCAGCCGGCCGGGCACCGATCCGGTCACGATGGCGGCGACCGTGGCCGCGCCGCTCGAGCGGCGATTAGGTGAGATCGCCGGTGTGACGGAGATGACATCGGTCAGCGGGGTCGGCACCACGCGCATCGCCCTGCAATTCGAGATGTCGCGTTCGGTCGACGGTGCGGCCCGGGACGTTCAGGCGGCGGTGAACGCCGCGTTGGCGGATCTGCCGTCGGACATGCCGGTGCTGCCGAGCTTCCGCAAGGCCAATCCCAACGCGATTCCGGTCATCATCCTGGCGCTGACCTCCAAGACGGTTCTGCCGAGCGCCATCTACGACGCCGCCGACTCCGTGATCGTTCAGCGGCTGTCCCAGGTCGAAGGCGTGGCCGAGGTCAACGTATCGGGAGCGGAACAGCCCGCCATTCGTGTGCGGGTGAACCCTTCGCAGCTTGCCTCGATGGGCCTGTCGATGGAGACCGTGCGGGAGGCGATCGCGGCGGCCAACACGATCACGCCGCTGGGCAGCATCGATGGTCCACGCCAGTTGATCGCCTTGGATACGAACGCGCAACTGCGCTCGGTGGAGGATTATCGCCGGATCATCGTCAAGCGCGAGGAGGGCGCGATCGTCCGGCTCGGGGATGTCGCGAGCGTAGAGCAGGGCACGAGAAACACGCGCTCATCGGCGTTGTTCAATCTTCAACCCGCCGTCATCCTGTTCATTACGAAACAGGGCGACGCCAACGTCATCGAGACGGTGGAGCGCGTCAAGGCGCTGATCCCGGAGCTCAAGCGCTGGATACCTGCTGGCATCGACATATCCGTGTTGTCGGATAGGACGGTCACCATCCGTGCGTCTATCGCGGATATGGAGTTCACGCTGACGCTGGCGATCATCCTGGTCATGATCGTGGTGCTGCTGTTCCTGCGGCGCGCGACGCCGACCATCGCAGCCGGCGTGACGGTGCCGCTTTCCCTCGCGGGGACGCTTGCGCTGATGTGGCTGGTCGGCTTTTCGATCAATAACCTCACCCTCATGGCACTCGCCATTTCCGTCGGCTTCGTGGTCGACGATGCGATCGTGATGATCGAGAACATGATCCGCAATCTCGAGGCGGGCATGAAGCCGATGCAGGCGGCACTCGAGGGCGCGCGCGAGATCGGCTTCACAGTCATCGCGATCTCGATTTCGCTCGTCGCCGCATTCATTCCGCTACTGTTCATGCCCGGCATCATCGGGCGCTTCCTGCGTGAGTTCTCGCTGACGATGACGTTCGCGATCGCCGTCTCCACGATCGTGTCGCTGTCGGTGACGCCGATGATCTGCGCCCATTTCATACGGGCCGAACATGCCCGGCCGAGGGGCCGCATCGATCGTTTCGTCGAAGGCATGCTCGTTCGGCTGCAACAAGGCTACGCCTCTACTCTGGAGACGGCGCTGCGGCTGCGCTGGGCGACGACCCTCGTCATGCTGGCGACGCTGGCCGTCACGGTCCACCTCTACATCAAGATCCCCAAGGGGATGTTCCCGCAGGACGACACGGGGCTGGTGTCCGCGGCGATGGAGGCTTCTCCGGACATCTCCTTCGAGCAGATGGACGAGCTGCAGAAGCGCGCGGTTCAGATCGTGCTGGCGGATCCCGCCGTCGCCAACGTCAGTTCGTCGGTCGGCGCGTCGTTCTTCTCGGTGACGCCCAACACGGGGCGGATGTTCATCGCATTGAAGCCGCTGGCTGAACGCGGCGGCCTCTCGTCTCAGCAGATCGTCGATCGCCTGCGCCGTCCGCTCAATTCGATCGCCAATCTGAGGGTTTTCCTGTTCGCCGTTCAGGATTTCGGAATGGGCGCACGCCAGACCAAGTCCAAGTTCCAGCTCACGGTCTGGGGAACGGAGTTCGACGAGGTCGCAACCTGGACGCCGCGAATCCTGGAGCGGGTCCGCTCCATCGCCGGCACCGAAGACGTGACGACCGATCGCGAACAGGGTGGCATGTCACTCGACGTCGCAATCGACCGGGCGGCGATCGCGCGTCTGGGAGTTAGGGTCTCAGACGTCAATGCCGCTCTCAACAATGCATTCTCGCAGCGGCAGGTCTCGATCGTCTACACGCAACGCAACCAGTACCGCGTGATCCTGGAAGTCGATCCCCGCTATCAACGGGATCCAGCCGATCTGGAGCGCATCTTCGTTCCCGGCCGCAATGGTGCCCAGGTGCCCTTGACCAGCGTCATCAAGACCCAGCGCGGCCTCGCACCTCTGGTTGTCAACCACCAAGGGCCGTTCCCGGCGATCACGATCAGCTACAATTTGAAGGCCGATGCCAGCCTCGATGTCGTGCAGGAGGAGATCCGCCGTGCCGTGGCAGAACTGCGGCCGCCGGACACGCTGCGCATCGAGGATGCCGGCGATGCGCGTGCGGCCCGCGCCCAGGCGGGCGCGCAGCCGCTGCTGATCCTGGCGGCCCTGCTCGCCGTCTACATCGTTCTCGGCGTACTCTACGAAAGCCTCGCGCATCCACTCACGATCATCTCGACGCTGCCGTCCGCGGGGCTCGGGGCGCTGGTCGCCCTCCAGCTCGTCGGCATGGAGTTCTCGATGGTCGCGTTCATCGGCGTGATTCTCTTGATCGGGATCGTCAAGAAGAACGGCATCATGCTGGTCGATTTCGCGCTCGAAGCCGAGCGAACGCGCGGTCTTTCGGCACGCGAGGCCATCCGTGAGGCTTGCCTGGAACGGTTCAGGCCGATCCTGATGACGACCTTGGCGGCCCTGCTCGGCGCCATTCCTCTGGCCGTCGCAAGCGGTCCCGGCAGCGAGATGCGCCGGCCGCTCGGCATCACCATCATCGGCGGTCTCGTCGTCTCACAGATGCTGACGCTCTACACGACACCGGTGATCTATCTTGCCCTGGACCGACTGCACCGGCGGCTCTGGGGTGGGCGACGGCAGGCGGCGGAGGCGTTGGCCCCGGCCCGGAGCTAGACACGGCATCGGTACGGCCCCTGGCGGCCGCTTCCGGGCGGATGGCCCCGGATTTGGCCTCTGCGGCGATCCAATTTCAGCTCGGCCCTCGCAATGTCGCTGTTGCGCCTCAGGCACAGTCGCGGCAAGTTATAAATGGGTCGACATGTTTTGGCCGGGTTATTCAGATGTTGGTTGCGGATGCGGCTTGAGGCGGGCCGATGCCGGACCATAGTCGACGCGAGAACTGGTCCGAGTCGGTCGAAAACAGGAATCACAGGGGATTTTCAATGGTATCGCTCGTTCGCATCGCCGCGCCTCTCGCCTTCGCCGCCGTTGCACTGACCGGCTGCGCCGGTGACGGCAATCATTTCCAAACCGGCTCGCTCGCTTCGCAGCCGGCGCCTGAGCAGACCCAGGTCGTAACGCCGAAGATCACGCCGGAATGTGCGGCGCTGGCGTCTCAGATCGACGGCCTGCGTAAGGACGGCACGCTCGAGAAACTCGAGAAGGCCGCGACCGGGAAGGGCGCGACGGTGCCGGTGAAGCGCGACTCGCTCGCCAAGCAGGCCGCTTACAACAAGGCGACTGCAGACTTCCAGGCCAAGTGCGGCGCCAATTCGGTGATCGCCCAGATGCGTCAGCAGCAGGCCCAGGCAGCCACCCAGGCTCGCGTTGCGGCGGAGGCTCGTCAGCCGACCGGAGGGACAGCGCCTGCGGGCAACGGCCATTAACAGCCTTTCGGGCGCACGATAGCGCTCGACATGTTGACCCGCTGCAACACTCCGTGTTGCGCGGGTTGCTTTCCTCCGGCAGGCGTGGTTTCCAGCCGCTTCACGAGCAGATTTCGCTCACGATGGCGTCGCCCCCTGGTCCAGCGTGAGCGGTTGACAGGCAAGGTCGAGCGGGATGCAAGCAATCACGAAGATTCTGACGGTTGTCGCAGTCGGCGCCATGCTGGCCGGTTGTGAGAGCGGTAGCGGCGGCGGAGATCCCGGCGCAATGGCGCTTCCTGCCGGCAAGTCGTGCCAGTCCATTCGTGCCGACCTCAATCGGATGGATTCTCAGGGTGCGCAGTCGAAAGTGGAAGCGGCGCGCTCGGGGCGGGCATCGGCGGAGACGAAAGCCTTTGCCGATCGCTACAACCAGTTGCTCAACGAGTATCTGGGAGCTCGCTGCCACGCCTGACGGGCGCGGCCGTCCTGCACTTGCACGATCATTCATCGACGCCCGACGGTCGAGACAGGCCGCCGGGCGTTTTTTCGTGCGGTGGTGATCTCGCGCTCGCAGCACGGTCTGACCGATTTTTTCTATTGGAATCAATAGTGCGGCGACTGGTGCGCCGCACGGAAAGCGCTTTCTGTAAGCCTTTTCAGGCTCACTGAGCCGGGCTAGCTTCATCGTATGGGGAACCAGCGCGGCACAGTCCGGGAGCAACAGACACGCGCAGGCGTCGTCGACGTTGCACGCCGGGCCGGAGTTTCCATCGCAACGGTCTCGCGGGTCTTGAACGGTGTCGGGCAGGTCCGCACCGAGACCCGTTCTCGCGTCGAGCAGGCTGCCCGCGATCTCGACTACGCGCCGAACAGTTTCGCGCGGTCGCTCGCTCTGCAGAAGTCGCGGACGATCGGCGTGATCGTTCCTTCGCTGCGTGGCTCGATCTTCGCGGCAGGCGTGGAAGCGATGCAACGGCGCGCCGACGAGGCGGGTTACTCAATCCTGCTCGCATGCTCGGATTATTCGCTGGATCGAGAGCTTGCGCTCGCGCGCTCGCTCACGGCCCGTGGCGTGGATGGGCTCGTTCTGGTCGGCACCGACCATCGCCCCGAGCTCGCTCAAATGCTGACTCGGCGCGAGGTACCCTACGTCTGCCAGGGCGCGATCTGCCACGATGGCGCCCATCCCAGTGTCGGGTTCGACAACCGTCGGGTCATGATTGCGGTCACCCGCTATCTCCTCGATCTCGGCCATCGCCGGTTCGCGGTCATCGCCGGCATCTCGCTCGCCAACGATCGGGTCCGCGATCGCATCGACGGCATCCGGTCTGCGCTTTCGGAGGCGGGGCTCTCCCTCGATCGGAGGCTGCTGATCGAGGCTCGCTACGACCTGGGTGAAGCACGCGCGGCGATGCGCGCCGTTCTGCAACATGCCGATCGGCCGACGGCGGTGGTCGCGATCAACGACGTGCTGGCCCACGGCGCCATCCTCGAATGTCAGGACCAGGGACTGAGCGTGCCCGACGACATCTCCGTCACGGGCTTTGACGATCTCGATTTTGCGGCCCACGTGCATCCGGGGATCACGACCATGCGTGTGCCGACCGACCTGATGGGGGCTCGCGCCGTCACCGAGTTGCTCGCCCGTATCGACGGGGCGCCGGATCCGGAGCCCGTCGTCGAGATTGCGACCGAGCTGGTGATCCGTGGGTCTGCCGGGCCGCCACCTGATGCGCGCCTGGCGGGCGATGCCTCTCGGCGGGAACGAACTCGCCGTTTGCCTGCAAACTGAACCATCCACATCGGGAGGAAATGTCATGAAAAAGGTAACGTCATTCTCGCTCGAGCGCCGCCGGTTTCTGGAGGTCTCTGCCAGATACGGATTCGCAACCGCGATCCTTGGGGCGACCGGCGGCTTCCTGTTCGACGACTACGCGCTCGCCCAGACGGCTGCCGACGAAGCGAAGAAGGAGGCCGACGCCAAGGTGCGCATGCAGTTCGCGACCGAGTACAAGATCGAGGACTTCGTGAAGTACCCGGTGATGCAGGCGAAGTTCAAAGAGAACGTGGAGTCCGCATCCAAGGGCGAGATCTTCGTGAAGCTCTTCCCGGCGGGTGCGCTCGGCATCGGCGCGGCGCTCGCCCAGAAGATCCAGTCCGGTACGGTGAACGGCGGCGCTGTCTCCCTGTCGAATTTCTCCCCGTTCACGCCCGTCGTGGACATGATCAACATCCCCTACTGGGTCGGTGAGAACCAGAAATTCGCCAACCTCGTCACGAGCGCGGCCTGGAACGACGAGATCACTCCGAAGGTTCTGGAGAAGGGCTACAAGCCCATGTTCTACTACACCGTCGATCCGCGCACGATCGCCACGCGCAAAGGGTTCAAGGCGATCAAGTCGCCGGCGGACATGCAGGGGATGAAGATGCGCGTGCCGCCCTCCGCGATGCTTCAGCAGATCTATCGCCTCGCAGGAGCAAACCCGACGGTCGTGGCCTGGGGCGAGACTGCGGCTGCCATCAAGCAGGGCGTCGCAGACGGTCTCGATCCCGCGATCACCGCCCTCGCGACGTTCGGCTTCCACGACATCCTCGGCAACGTTACCTTCGTGAAGACCGTGCCGGACGCACAGATGTTCGCGTGCAATGCTGGCTGGTACAAGTCGCTCTCCGACGCGCAGCGCAAGGCGTTCGACGATGCCACCGCCAAGACCCAGATCGAGACCTTCGCGCAGATCGAGAGCGCGCGGAAAGAATCCATGCGGATCATGGCGGCCAACGGGTGCGCCTTCCATCAGCTCTCCGAGGCGGAATACAAGCAGTGGGTGGACGCTTGCGGTGAACAGCGCAAGGAATGGGACGAGTTCAAGGTGAAGCTTGCGGGCTCGATCGACAGCTTCGAGAAATTCAAGAAGGCGGCCAACACCAAGGGGCCGATCACCGTCACGGACATGTAAACAGTTCACCCTCTCCCCACCGTCGTGCGGGGGAGGGTGACCCTTCGCGCGCCGTATCGTCACTCGTTTCGTCAACCCGCCAGGTGCACCATGCTCCGCTCCCGCGGCTGGCTCGTGCTGTCGCTCGCGATCGGCGCGACGTATCTGGGATACGTCGTCTGGTCGAAATTTGCCCGCACGCTCGGACCGCCGCCGTTCAAGCTCTCGGAAACCCAGGAATTTCTGCTGTTTCTCGCAGCCATCGTCGCTTTCGTCGGTCAAGTGATTGTCGAGGAGCGCCGGCGCACGCCGTCGGGGACACATGAAGGGGCAGACAGATGAGGTCTCTCGTCCGCGACCTCGATCGGAACATCGAGCGCTACCTGATGCTGGTTGCGTACGTGTTCTGCTGCGCCGTCATCATCCAGGATGTCGCGCGCAGGTTCGTGCTGAACTACTCGGCGGCTTGGAGCCAGGAGACGGCGCAGTACGCATTCATACATCTGGGATGGGTCGGTGCTGCCTTCGCAGTCAAGGAACGGGCGCACATCCGTTTCGACATCCTGCTCAACAAGCTGCCCGAGCGCCTGCATGGACTGATCTATATCCTGGGCGACGTCGCCACGATCGTGTTTGCGATCATCGCGCTTCGGTACTCGATGCACACCATCGGTACGCTTTGGCAGTTCGGCGGGGCCACACCGGTCCTGCGCGTGTCCAAGATCTGGGCTGAGGCAGCGGTCCCGATCGGCTTCACTCTGATCGTCGTGCGATCACTGCAATCCATGGCTCGCGATGTGGCCGACATGCGCTCGGGGCGTCCCGTCTTCAAAGGCAAGGCCCTGTTCGAGGAATAACGATGGCGATCACGCTCTCAATTCTGCTCGCCGTCGTTCTGGTGATCGTCGGCATTCCGTTCTGGGTCAGTCTCGGGCTCGCCACGGCAGTGCTGCTGTGGTCCACCGGCGTCATGCCATTGCAGCTCATCGGTGAGGCGCTCTTCGAAGGTGTCGACAGTTTTGCTCTGATCGCCATCCCGCTGTTCGTACTGACCGGCGACGTCATGGTGCGCTCGGGCCTCGCTTATCGCCTCCTCAATTTCGCGGAGGCCAGCTTCGGATCGTTCCGCTCGGGCTTCGGCACCTCGACGGTGATGGGTTGCGGCCTGTTCGCCTGCATCTCCGGGTCCGACGCCGCCGACGCAGCCGCCATCGGGCGGATCACCATGGATCGACTGATCCAGAAGGGCTACCCGAAGGCTTACGCCTGCGCCTTGGTTGCCGCCGGTGCCTGTACCGGGATTCTCATTCCTCCGTCCATCGCCTACATCATCATCGGTCTCGTGCTCGGCATTTCCTCGGCGACGCTCTTTCAGGCGGCGTTCGTGCCGGGTGTGATGATCCTCGCTGCGGTCATGATCACCAACGCGCTCGTCAACCGAGCCAAGGGATACGAGACCTCGACTGGGCAGTTTTCATTCTCGCGCTGGGTTGTTGCGCTCAACGACGCCAAGTGGGCGCTGCTGATCCCTTTCATCATTCTCGGCGGCATCTATTCGGGCATCTTCACTCCCACCGAGAGCGCCGCCGTGGCCGCCTTCGTCGCCCTCGTCATCGGGATGCTGCAGCGACAGATCACGCTCGCGGATTTTCCGGCCATGCTGGGGGCGTCCGCGCGCGTGTGTGGCGTGGTTCTGCCGATCATCGCCGTGGCGCTTCTATTCGCACAGGCTCTCACGGTCGTCGACGTACCGCAGAAGTTCGTCGCCTGGATGATTAGTTTCGCTGATGTCTTCCCCTATGTGTCGCAGCGCACCGCGGTGATCATCATGATGCTCGTGATCCTCATGATCGCGGGCTGCTTCATGGAGACCGGCCCCAACATCGTGGTGCTGGGACCGCTGCTGCTGCCGCTGGCGAAGGCGGTCGGTATGGATCCGATCCATTTCTGCGTGTTCATGATCACCACCCTGGGTGTGGGGTTCATCACGCCGCCGTTCGGTCTCAACCTGTTCGTCATGAGCGGATTGACGCGCACCCCGGTGACGGCGATCGCGCGGGAGGCGTTCCCGTTCGTGGTCGCCATGGTCATCGTGTCGGCTATCATCGGCTTCGTGCCGTGGATCTCGTTGTTTACTCTCAGGTGAAGTCATGTCGATCCATTATCTGAAGCGCGCTGCCAAGACGCCAGAGACCGAAACGGACAGCGCCCGTAAGGTGGCCGCCGAGATGCTCGCGTCGATCGAGGCCGGGGGTGAGCAGGCGGTGCGGGACTACGCGCGCAAGCTCGACAATTGGACCGGTGACATCGTTGTCACCAAGGCGGAGATCGAGCAGCGAATTGCCGCCATCGATGCCGCAATCAAGCGTGATATCGATTACGCCGTCGGCCAGGTTCGCCGCTTCGCCGAGGCGCAGCGGTCGAGCGTGCGGGATTTTCAGATCGAGATCTCGCCGGGGCTTGTTGCCGGTCAGAAGCTGGTTCCGATCAACACGGCGGGCTGCTACGTCCCGACCGGACGCTACGCGCATATCGCGTCGGCCTATATGTCGGTTGCGACGGCCAAGGCCGCGGGTGTGAAGACCGTCATTGCCTGCTCGACGCCTTTCAAGGGTCAGGGCATTCATCCGCAAGTGCTCTACGCGATGCATGCGGCCGGGGCTGACGTGATCCTGACGCTGGGCGGTGTGCAGGCGATCGCGGCGATGGCCTACGGCCTCTTCACCGGAAAGCCCGCCGACATCATCGTGGGTCCGGGTAACAAGTTCGTCGCCGAAGCCAAACGAATGCTTTTTGGCAAAGTCGGTATCGATGTGTTCGCCGGACCTTCGGAGGTCTGCGTCATTGCCGACGACAGCGCAGATCCGAAGCTGGTTGCCGCCGATCTGGTGGGTCAGGCTGAGCATGGTCACGAGAGCCCGGCGTGGCTGATCACGAACTCACGCAATCTCGCGGAGCGGGTCATGCAGTCGATGCCGTCGCTGATCGATGCGCTCCCGCCGACCGCGCGCGATGCGGCTGGCGCGGCGTGGCGAGACTACGGCGAGGTCGTGCTGTGCCAGTCGCGGGAGCAGATGGTCGAGGTTTCCGACCGCTATGCCAGCGAGCATCTGGAGGTCCACTGCGCCGATCTCGCCTGGTGGCACGCGAACCTGACGAACTACGGATCGCTGTTCCTCGGCCCGGAAACGAACGTCTCATTCGGTGACAAGGTTTCCGGGCCGAACCACATCCTTCCGACGAAAGGTGCTGCTCGCTACTCAGCGGGCCTTTCGGTGCACAAGTTCCTCAAGCCACTCACGTGGCAGCGGATGAGCCGGGAGGCCAACCGGCAAGTGGCAGCCGCCACCGCGCGGATATCCCGGTTGGAAGGCATGGAGGCGCACGCCCGCACCGGCGACGTGCGCTTGCAGACCTATTTTCCCGGCGAGCACTTCGATACGGGGCAGCCGGTCGAGAGCTGAGACAGCGTCACGGCAGGATTCGGCAGACCGCCTCGATTTCCACCGAGATGTTCATCGGCAGGGAGCCCATCCCCACCGCGGAGCGTGCGTGGCGTCCCTTGTCACCGAGGACCTCGACGAAAAGGTCCGAGCAGCCGTTGATCACCTGGGGCTGTTCCTTGAAGTCGGGAACCCCGTTGACCATGCCGAGCACCTTGATCACCTCGACCTTGTCCAGATCGCCTGCGGCCTGCTTCATCGCCGCGAGCAATCCCAGGCCGACCAGGCGGGCGTGCTCGTAGGCGACGGAAACGCTGACGTCCTTGCCGACCTTGCCCGTCATTAGCGTCCCGTCGTTGCGGCGCGGGCCTTGACCGGAAAGATAGAGCATGTCCCCGGCTCGCTTGTAGGAAACGTAGTTCGCGACGGGCTTGGGCAGGTCTGGCAGCGTCAGGCCCATGCGTTTCAGCTTTTCTTCGGGATGCATCGCTCGCTCTCCAGGTTGGCAGACCCGTTATCAGGGCCGCGTGGCGCGACAGTCGCGGGGCCGATCACGCCGGCTTTAGGACGTGAATGACGCGGCCGGCGATCATGTCCTTCACCTTGGCACCGTATGCCGCCATGTGTGGCGCGGCGGCATGCGCCTTGAGCGTTTCGACGCTCGACCACTTCTCCACCACGACGAAGGTGTCGGGACCGCATTTCGCCTGGAAGCTGCCCAGCCCGTCCGCATCGACCGTGGGAACGTATTCGATGCAGCCTTCCTCGGCGTGAACTGCCGGCATGTTGGCCCGAAAGGCCTCGAGGACCTTTTCACGCATGCCTGGCTTGGTCGTGATGATGGCGACGACGTGGATCACAGCGGCTTTCTCCCAATGCTCACGAGCGGCGCGGCCGGTGCAAGGCAATCGATCGGGCGCGCCGGCGACGCAGGCCTCGGCGGGGAATGTTGCCGCGGGTTGGCCGGCGCACAAGAAAAAACTGTTGGTGTGCGGCCGCAGCAAGAAAAAAGACCGGGCACGGGTTGAACACGTGTCCGGTCTCTAAGTTGGACCTGCCCCCAAGGGGCAGGCTGAAGGCGTCAAAGGGAGGGTACTACCTTCATCGCTGATCGTCTCAGCATGACGCCATATTTGCACGGCGGACGATAGGCGCAATCGAGCAAGCCGCATGCGAGTGCTGCGGCATGTGCATGGCGCGCGGCCGCTGTCTCAGTATTTCCACTGGCGCGCCTTGGTTACCAGGAAATCCCGGAAAACCTGCACTTTCTTCGCCGTCTTGAGTTCCTCGGGGTAGACGAAGAAGATTTGCATGTTCGGCAACTCGGCATCCCTCAGAACGGGCACCAGTTCCGTCTCTTCCTCCGTCAGGTAGTCCGGGATCAGTCCCAGACCGACACCAGAGCGGATCGCATACTTCATCGCGATCACGCTGTTCGCCACGAAGGAGGGCGTACGCGGCTCGAGGCCCTCGCGCCCGGCGATCTCGAGCCAGCGGATCGCCGACAGATGCGGCTGTGGCACGCCCGAGTACGAAACGATGCGGTGATTGTCGAGCTGATCGAGCGATTGGGGAGCGCCGTGCTTCTTGATGTACTGCGCCGATGCGTAGGCGTGGATTTGCATCGAGAAGAGCGGACGTCGGATGAGGTCGGCCTGCTGCGGCTCCGAAGTCCAGATCGCGACGTCGGCAGCGCGCATCGAGATGTCGAGCTGGTCGTCTGCGAGGATGAGCTCAACGCGGATGTCGGGGTAGAGTTCCAGGAACTCACGCATGCGCTGGGTGATCCAGACGGTGCCCAGGCCGGTCGGCGCGGTCACGCGCAGATCGCCGGTCGGTTTGGTGGTGGCATCCGTCAGCAGCGTCTCGGCGGTCGCGAGCTTGGCCAGGATCTCGCTCGCGGTTCGGAATAGCAGGTCGCCCTGTTCGGTCAGCACCAACCCGCGCGCATGGCGATGGAAGAGCGCGATCTTGAGGTCCTTCTCCAGAGCGGAGACCTGCCGGCTGACGGCCGACTGGCTCATGCGCAGGCCTTCGCCCGCATGCGTGAAGCTTCCCGCCTCAGCTGCGGCGTGAAAGATTCTCAGCTTGTCCCAGTCCATCGCTCGACCTTCCAGGAGTCCGGCTCGCCGGGCTCGAGACCAGCGGCCCCTTGCTCGGGGTATGTCTACAATGCAGGCCGAGTTGCCGTTACGCCTGCTCAGGTATGCAATTTAAGTGTATCACGGTTCTGCAATTCTGCAAGTGATCTGCTTTTGTTGCATGGGAAGTTTCGAAGGATGGCTCCGGGCCCCCGGAGGTGGGATGCGGCTCTTCCGTGACACCCGCCCCGGGCGTGATTACGCTCGGCGTCGTGGGAGTTTCGGGTCTGCGGACGTGTGGCTCAAGATCGGCTTACTGCTCTGCGCATTCCTGGCCATGATGACCGCCGGCCTCGCGGTCAATTGGCTCCAGACGAGCATGGCGCGCTTTCAAGACCGCCGTATCCTGCGCGCCTTGCACGAAGAGGCGATTGCAGTCGTCGCCATGTCGATCGGCTTCCTGAACATCGCGATATTGACCGGCTACGCGTTCGTCCAAATCCCGATCATCCTGCTCCTGATGGTCCGTGGCAGTACCCGCGGCGCCACGGAGGGCTTCAAGTGGATTGTCCTGCGGCGCTCGCTCGATGGCGTCGAGAAACGGCGGGCCGCTCGCCGTCAGATCGACTCGAACGAACAGAAACTGCATCGAGTGCTTCTGTGGCTGCGGGCGATCGTCGGGCTGATCGCATTCGCGTTCGCTTGCGTGATCGTCATGATCACGGATGCGCGGTCCGAGGAAGCGGCGAATGCGTTGCTCCGCCTGCAGCTCTACATGCTGCCTGCGACACTGATGTTCTTCAATTTTCCGGTTTTCATCCTGCGGCTGCTTTCTACCGCCGAAGACGAGGAATCACGTACTGCGTCCCTTATTGATGCGATCGGCGACCTCGCCTTGATCGTTCTTCCCTCTCTGCTGGTCGTCTACACGCTTCATCAGGGAACGTCGCAGACGAGCGTAAGCGTCGCGGGCTTCGAAATCACGTTCAACTATCTCGTGGCGCTTGCCGCGTTTCTTGCGTTTCTCGTGCTCGGCGTCCTGCCCTATGCCATCGGCTCGATTCGCACGGGAAGACTGCGGCGGCGGTTGCTGCTGGATCAGCGCCGTGCCGCAGCTTCGGCATTCGGCGCGCTGACGTCGCGCTCGCCGGACGCGGCTGACGCAGAGCCGTCGAGCGGGGAGTTGAGCGATGCGCTGCGCTCGATCAATCGTAGTATCCGGCCTCTTCTGTCGCAGCATCCCCGGTTGCGGATGCTCGATCGCTACCGTACCGGCCTGGTCGAGACGGAGGCGGGCGGCCACCCGCCGATGGTCATCTTCATCTGGGTCAAGGAGATCTTGGAGAAGCGCGACATCCGCGTGTCGGCCTACCTGACGTTGATGGAGATCGAGGGGGTGCTGGCTGTGGCTCGCGATCTCGTCGTGCAGCCGAACCTCGCCGATGGCGGCCGTCACGAGGTGAACCGGCTGGCGCTGACCATGATGCACAAACAGATCGAGATCGATCGTCTGATGCAGAGGCCGGATCGTCGGCCGATGCTCATCGTCGCCTGTGCGACGGCCGGCACAAGCCTTTGGAGCTTCGGGGTGCACGAAGCCGCGAAGATCGCTTGGAAATCGATTCTGAAGTTCACGGCGGGCTGAGGCTCGAGGCGCCTGCCACAAGGACGGGGCCCGGGCTCGGGCGTGCTTCAAGGTTGCATTTTGCATGCAATATTCTACATTTCGACCAAATGGGGCGTTCTGAGGTAGGAGCAGTCTGGTCATGAGCATCAACGAGCCGCGCGTGGCCGGCCGCCATTTCCTTCAAATTCCCGGGCCTTCCCCGGTGCCCGACCGCATTCTGAAGTCGATGTCGATGCCTGTGCTCGATCACAGGGGTCCCGAGTTTCAGAAGCTCGGCCGCCGCGTGTTGTCGGGCATCAAGGGCATCTTCAAGACCAAGGGCCCCGTGATCATTTACCCGGCCTCGGGTACGGGCGCCTGGGAAGCGGCGCTCGTCAACACGCTCTCGCCGGGCGATCACGTCCTGATGTACGAGACCGGCCACTTCGCCACGCTCTGGCGCAACATGGCGGTCAAACTGGGCATCGTGCCGGAGTTCCTGGAGAGCGATTGGCGTTCGGGAGCCGATGCGGGGTTGATCGAGGAACGGCTGCGCGCCGACACTGCGCGGCGCATCAAGGCTGTCTGTGTCGTCCACAACGAGACGTCGACGGGCGCAACCTCGCGCATCGAGGAGGTGCGCCGCGCAATCGACGCGGCCGGCCATCCCGCGCTGCTGATGGTCGATACGATCTCCTCGCTCGCCTCTGTCGACTATCGCCACGACGAGTGGGGCGTCGATGTGACCGTCTCGGGTTCGCAGAAGGGCCTAATGCTGCCGCCGGGGCTTTCATTCAATGCGATTTCGGACAAGGCCTTGGCTGCTTCAAAAGGGGCGAAGCTGCCGAAGCTGTTCTGGTCGTGGGAAGAGATGCTTCCCCACAACGCCAATGGTTTCTTTCCCTATACGCCGGCTACCAACCTTCTCTACGGCCTGGCCGAGGCCATCGACATGCTGAACGAAGAGGGCCTCGACCGCGTCTTCGCCCGTCATCGCCGTCATGGAGAAGCGACGCGGCGAGCCGTAGAGGCATGGGGTCTCGAGGTGCTTTGTCGAGATGCGAAGTATCATTCGCCGGTATTGACCGCGGTCCTCCTGCCACCGGGCCATGACTCGGACGCCTACCGCAAGAAAGTGCTGGAGGCGTTCGACATGTCGCTGGGCACCGGCCTCGGTAAGGTCGCCGGCAAGGTGTTCCGCATCGGTCATCTCGGCGACATCAACGACCTCACGCTGGTGGGGACGTTGGCCGGCTGCGAGATGGGTCTGTCGATTGCCGGGGTCCCGCATTCCAAGGGCGGTGTGGCGGCGGCCATGGCTTATCTCGCCGGCACGGTCGGCAACGGCTGAGGCTCTGCCCGCCATGGCTGTGGTGCGACCGATCGAACGCAAGAGCCTGACGCATGCTCTCGTCGAGCGTCTGCGCGACGAGATCATCGAGGGCGTTCTGGAGGCGGGGGCGCGCGTGCCCGAGGCGGAGATCTGCGCGCGCTACGGCGTGTCGCGTACGCCATTGCGCGAGGCGCTGAAGGTCCTCGCGGCCGAAGGCCTCGTGACGCTGCAGCTCAATCGCGGTGCGACCGTCGCGAGGATCACGGCCAAGGAAATCGCGGAACTCTTCCCGATCATGGCGATGCTGGAGGCCCTCGCCGGCGAACTCGCGTGCATCCGCATCACGGCAAAGCAGATGGCGCAGATCGAGACGCTGCATGCTCAGATGGTGACGAAGTTTTCCGGCGGGGACTGGCTCGGCTATTCGAAGCTCAATCGGCGCATTCATGAAGCGATCTTCGATGCTGCGGGGAATGAGGCGTTGTCTCACCTCTATCAGCAGCTTCTCGTTCGGATCCATGCGGTGCGGTTTGTCGCGCGCAAATCCCCGAGCCGTTGGCGGCAGGCGATCGACGAGCACGAGGCTATCCTGGCGGCCCTCGCAGCCCGTGACGCCGCGACGCTATCTCGCCTGTTGCGCGAGCATATCGAGCACAAGGCGGACGCTGTTCAAGAGTCGTTGGACGCGCAAGGCGTCACCGCTGATCCGCGTCAGCCCACCCGGTCGAGCAGGCGGTAGTCGGGCGGCGCCGTGTCGATCGCCTTGCCATCGACGACCACGGCCCGGTCCGATTGGGGCCGCGAGATCAGCTCGCCCCAGGTGCGTGCACGGGTCAGTACCAAGTCGGCCGGTCCGTCGATCGTTATCGAACCTATGCCCTCCAGGTCCATGATCGCCGCCGGCGCGGGCCCGAGCAAACGCGCCCAAGGACGATCGGAGTGATCGAGCTGGAGAATGCGTGTCGCCTCGCGCCAGACCTCGAGCATGTCGAGGTCACCGTAGGCGTAGAACGGATCGCGCGTGTTGTCCGACGCCACGGCCACCCGAATGCCGGTAGCGTCGAGTTCGTGGAGTGGTGCGACGCCGCGCCAGCGCGGGGTGCGGCCGGCAGACCGGTCTTGGAGATACATGTTGCACATCGGCAGTGACACGATGGCGATGTCCGCGGCGCCGACCTTGTCGATCACGCGGCGGCGGTCCTGATCGGCGTCGAGAGCCAGGCGGCAGCAATGCCCCGCCACGATCTGCCCCTTGAATCGGGCGCGCAATGCCGCATCGGCGATGCGCTCCAGCGTGCAAGCGAACGGGCTGTCGCTCTCGTCGACATGGAAATCAAGGTCGAGACCATTTGCAGATGCCGCCGCGAAGACGCGGTCGAGTGCGGCATCGAGACGAGCGTCCGGCGGCTCGCCCATGAAGGTGAGGCCGCCGAGCTTTCCGCCGTAACGTGAGACCGTCGCGACGATCGCATCGAACTGGCCAGGATCGTCGATCGCCGTGATGGTTGGAAACAGCGCCACCGCCTGCAGGGCAATGCGGCCGCGCCAGGAGCTTCTAAGTTCGTCGAAGGCCGGCCAGGATATCCCTGTCTGCTTTCCGATGGAGTCGAGGTGCGTGCGAACCGCTGCCGTGCCGTAGGCGTACGCGCAGCGCAAGGCGAAATCCATGCGTCGCAGTACATCTTCGCGCGACCAGTTTGCTTCCCGGTCGGCGGCCACGGCCGTGCGCGCGCCGAGGAAAGTCCCGTCGGGATTGGGCGCCCTTTTCCAGATGTGCCCCTTGTCCAGATGTGTATGCAGGTCGACGAACCGGGGGAGCACGATGCCGTCGTCGAGATCGAGCGCGGGCAGCGTCGCGGGCGATGATCCATGGGGAACGATCGCGCCGATCCGGCCGCGGTCCACCACGATGTCACATTGCACCAGTCGGTTGGCTTCGTCGCCGGCCACAGTCGATTGCGGGAGAGACGCGAGGACGGCCGGAAGCCGCGCCCGCAACAGTCGATACGTGGAATACTGGGGCGGGATCAGCGCTGGGTGTGACATCTCTGGCTCGGGCGCCTCGGTGATTGCCAAGCTCAGAATTTGCAGAAGCAGAGCTTGTTGCCGTCGAGATCTCGCACATACGCAGCGTAGAAATTCTTGCTGCGTTCGCCTGGTGCGCCCTCGTCCTTGCCGCCGAGCGCAAGCGCCTTGGCGTGAGCCGCTTTGATCTTCGCTTCACTGGGGCCCGCGATCGCAATCATCGTGCCGTTCCCGGACGTGGCCGGTTTGTCGTCGTTCGGGGTGCCGACGGCCAGCATCACGCCGCCGCCGCCGGGGGCGCCGTAGGCTTGGCTCTTCCCGAAGTCCATCGTGCGCGCATATCCCAGTTCACCCAGGACGGCATCGTAGAATGCGAGGGCTTTCGGCTTGTCGTTGGTTCCGACCATGGCATAGGCGAGCATGGGGTGCTCCTCGTTCGCTGTGTCGAATGTGCTGTTCGTCAGAACGGTATCGGTGAACCGTCATAGTTGAGAAAAGCCCCGGCGTCAGCCGCTGTCAAACTGTCGATCCTGCGCACGAGGCCACCTGCGCTCTCGGCCGGCGAGATGTCTCCGCCCGGGCCGCCCATGTCGGTTCGAACCCACCCCGGATGAAACGACGCGACGACGACGCCCTCCTTCCCGAGTTCGACCGCCAGATTGGCCGCGATGTTAGACGCGGCCGCTTTGGATGCTCGGTAGAGATAGCCCGCGCCGCCGGCAGCCTTCGAGGAGCCCATCCGCGACGAGATGATGGCGACCTTGCCGCGCGCCGCCGCGACGTTCGTGCGCAGAGCGCGGACGGTCAGGAACGGCCCCATGACGTTCGTGGCGAGAACGCTCGTCCAGCGAGCGGCCGTATTGTCGGTGTCGTCGATGCCGCCGCGCGGGCCCATCACGCCGGAGTTCGCGATGAGGATATCGATCGAGCGTCCTTTCAGCCGTTCAGCCAGGCGCGCGAGGCTCGCTTCGTCGGTGACATCGAGTGGCAGGCATTCGACGTTCGCGCCGAGCGCAGTCAGTGCCGCGGCCCGTGCCGGCTCGCGGGCGGTGGCGATGACGCGATCGCCCCGACCGGCATAGATCGTGGCCAATGCCAGTCCGATGCCGCGATTGGCGCCGGTGATGAGGATCGTTGTCATGGGTGTCAGCGCTCCTGCGTATCGACGTCGGCGGGAACCAGGAAATCGAGATCGCAACCATCGGGCGCCTGGAGCACGCGGTCGTGGAACAATCGGCCGTAGCCGCGGCTATCGCCTTTCGCCGCCGGCGCCGCACTCGCCCTGCGCCGACGGTCGAGTTCGGCATCGTCGACGAGCAGGTCGAGACGCCGCTTCTCCACCGACATGCGGATCCGGTCCCCGCTGCGCACCAGGCCGAGCGGCCCACCCGCCGCGGCTTCGGGCGAAACGTGCAGCACGATCGTGCCGTAGGCCGTCCCGCTCATGCGCGCATCCGAGATGCGCACCATGTCTTTCACGCCCTGTGCCAGAAGCTTTTTCGGGATCGGCAGGAACCCCGCCTCCGGCATCGCTGACGGAGACCTCGGTCCGGCGTTCTGCAAGACCATGAAGTCGTCGGCGGTAATGTCGAGGCTGGGATCGTCGACACGCGTTGCCAGGTCGTCGAGCGACGTGAATACGACTGCGCGGCCTTCGCGTTCGAACAGAGCGGGTGTCGCCGCGGACCGCTTGATGATGCAGCCGTCGGGCGCAAGGGACCCGAACAAGGCGACGAGCCCGCCCTTGGGTTCGAAGGGGTCCGCCAAGGGCCTGATCACCCTGCGGTCGACATAGGCTTGTTCCTCGGCGGCCAGTCGCTCGCCGAGCGTCTCGCCGCTCACGGTCTTGCAGTCGAGATGGAGCAGCTGCTTGAGTTCACGCAGGACGGCGCCGATGCCGCCGGCGGCGAAGAAGTCCTCCATGTAGAACTCGGAGCCGACCGGCTTGACGGCTGCGAGCACCGGCGTGGTGTCCGACAATTCGTTGAAGCGGTGCAGATCGAGTTTCAGCCCCGCGCGGCCGGCGATGGCCGCGAGATGGATGACGCCGTTGGTCGACCCGCCGAGTGCCAGAAGGACGCGTGCCGCATTCTCGATGGATGCTCGTGTAACGATATGTGACGGCGTGAGCTGGGTGCCGGCGCGAGCGAGTGCGACGGCGCGCGCGCCTGTCGCCTCGGCGGCACGAAGGCGGTCAGCATGCACGGCCGGTATCGCAGCCGTTCCCGGCAGGGTCATGCCGAGCGCCTCGGCGATCGCGGCCATCGTCGAGGCGGTCCCCATGACGGCGCAGGTGCCTGCCGTCGTGATCAGCCGGCCTTCCACGGCCTCGATCTCCGGTGCGGACATCTCGCCTGCCCGATATCGCGTCCAGAATTTGCGGCAATCCGTGCAGGCGCCGACTCGGTCGTCCTTGTAGCGCGAGGTCATCTGCGGCCCGCCGATGAGTTGGATCGCCGGGCGGCCAGCGCTGATCGCGCCCATGAGCTGGGCCGGAACCGTCTTGTCGCAGCCGCCCATCAGCACCACGGAGTCCATGGGCTGGGCGCGGATCATCTCTTCGGTGTCCATAGCCATAAGGTTGCGGAACTTCATCGAGTTGGGCGCCAGTGTCGACTCGTGCAGGCTGACGGTCGGGAATTCCAGCGCTAGACCGCCGGCGGCGGCTATCCCCCTTTTCACCGCATCGAGCAGTTCGGGAAAATGCCTGTGGCATGGGTTGAACCGCGAGTGGGTGTACGCGATGCCGACGACGGGGCGAGACAGCTCGGCATGAGAAAAACCCTGCGACTTCGCGAAGGCGCGCCGCATGTAGATCGAGAAATCCCGGTCTCCATAACTCTGCAGGCCTTGCAGAAAGCCACGATCTGTCTTTTCGTCACCCTGCGCCATCGGTGTTCCTTGTCCGCGGTGGAATTCGCCCAGCCGTTCAGTTTCCTCTTCTACGCTGGAAACAATCCCTCAGAGAAGCAGGCCGACCTCCAAATGACGGGTTTCGCGGGGTATTCAAGTATCGAGCAGCGTGCCGAGGTCGGTGGCGCCGGATCGTTGCCGGGAGCAGCATGAGCAGTCCAACGGACAAAAAGATCTCGGTTCGGATCTCAGGTCACGCCGGATGCAGGATCGGACGTGTGGTGATCGAAAATGCGGCGCGTCTCAACTGCCTGGGTAGCGCCGAGATCGCCGGACTGCGCAATGCTTTCGTGGATTTGTCGAAGGACGAGGACTTGCGGGCCGTCGTTTTGACCGGGGCGGGCGACAGGGCCTTTGCCGGCGGCGCTGATCTCACCGAGTTGGGGGGCTGTGATCCTGACTCGGCCCGGCTGTTCATCACGCGCCTGCATCAGGCCTGCCGAGCAATCCGCGAATGCCAGGTGCCAGTCGTAGCGCGGGTCAACGGCTTCTGTCTCGGAGCCGGGCTCGAGATTGCGGCTTCATGCGATATCCGTGTCGCCGCGGACAGCGCAGTGCTTGGCATGCCGGAGGTGGTCATGGGGCTTCCCTCGGTTATCGAGGCCGCGCTTCTGCCCGGGCTGATCGGTTGGGGACGTACGCGCGAGATGCTGCTGACCGGGCGGACCTACACGGCTGCCGAGGCGCATCGAATGGGTCTAGTCGAGAGGAACGTGCCTCTCGCAGAGCTGGATGCGGAGGTCGAGCGTGTGCTCGACCATTTCGCCAGCGCGACTCCAGCGGCCGTCCGCGCCCAGAAAGCATTGATCGATCATTGGCAGAGGGTCTCGCTCGACGAAGGCATCGCGGCTGGGATCGACGCCCTGTCCGATGCCTACCTGACAGGTGAGCCCCAAGCCGCGATCGGCCACTTTTTTGCCATGAAGCGGGCTCGAACCGAGAAATCGTGACCTTTCCGGCCTCAGCCCTGCCATCGGCTCGAGCTATCGGGACGAGACGACTGCGCCACAACAGGCGTGGTAGATTGTCCCGCCTCTGATCATTCCGGTCCTGAATGCCATGATATCGTCTCGGCTCGCCCCGCTTCTCGCGCTGTTTCCGGCTCTGCTTGCTCTGTTGGCGGCGCCGGCTGCGCAATCCAGCGACGTTGCGACCAGCTACGCGCAGGCCGTCGTGTACGCGCCGGGAGGTCGTGGTCCGATCAAGCCGACCCAGATTTCCGGGGACCGGAAGTTCCCGGTGGTGGTCCTGCTGCACGGGTGCGCCGGCATCGGCTCGCGCGAGCAGGATGCGCACAAATGGGCCGCGCACATCGCCGCGGCCGGCCATCTGGCGATCCTGCCGGACAGTCTGGCCCGTAACGACAGGCCGGCCTCCTGCGATCGAAAGTCGCGGACCGCGGCCATGTTTCCCGGCGTCTTCGATATGCGGCGCGGGGAGGTGGAATACGCCGCCAGCCAGATCCGCCAAGCGCCGTGGTACGATGGCCGAACCCTGATCTTGATGGGCTACAGCGAGGGCGCGATCGTTGCGGTCACGTCCAAGTTGGAAGGGTTCACCGCCGTCATCGCGACGTCGTGGACCTGCAACATCAAGTTCGCATTCTGGCTCGATGGGATCTCCGTGGCGAACTCGGTGCCTCTGCTGACGCTCGCCCACGAGAAAGATCCATGGTTCAAACATTGGATTTTCAACGGCTCGTGCGCCGACCGCTTCGAGGGGCGCACCGATGCTCGCCACGTTGCAATCCCAGGCGAGGGCCATGGCACTTTCCGCAGCCCGATCGCGCGCAAGGCCGTTTCGGATTTCCTTGGTCGTTTCCATTCGTCCCGTCTGGCGACGAGATGATCAGGGGGCGTGACAGCAGGCGCAGCATGATCGCCGTCGCTTCAGTGCGGGCGGGCCTGCTGGCTCTCGCAATGATTGCACTCTCTGGGTGCGCGGCCGTGATCGAGCGTGACGCTGTTCCGGCCCAGCTCAGTGCCACCGCCACAGTGCCTGGCCTGGAGCACGCGCGCTTCTGGGGCGACGAGGTTCCGCCCAATCTGCCGGAGTTCATCAAGACCTATCTGCCGAACGTCGGACGGTTGGCGGTTTCGACCAGCAGCGAGGCGAAAGGGCGTCCAGTCGTTCAGTATCTCGCGATTTCCGGAGGCGCGGGCGACGGCGCCTATGGCGCCGGGATTCTGGTCGGCTGGACCAAGCGAGGCGATCGGCCCCGCTTCGAGGTCGTGACGGGTGTGAGCGCCGGCGCGATCATTGCGCCGTTCGCTTTCCTGGGACCGGAGTACGACCATCGCCTGGAGGAGATCTGGACTAAGTATCAGACGCAGGATCTGGTGACGCCTCAACTGTTGACCGGGATCTTCGGCGGCCCGGCATTGGCGGATTCGGGGCCGCTCAAGTCCCTGATCGACCGCTACGTCGACCGGCCTCTTCTCGATGCGGTGGCCAAGGAGTACCGGGACGGGCGCCTCCTGCTGGTCGGCACGACCAATATCGACGCGCAAAGGCCGGTCATCTGGAACATGGGCGAGATCGCCTCGAGCTCGCATCCCTCGGCGCTGGAAATGTTCCGCCAGGTCATCCTCGCGTCCGCGTCGATCCCGGGTGCTTTTCCGCCTGTGCGCATTCGCGTTCGTGCAGGCGCGAAGACACGCGAGGAGATGCACGTCGACGGCGGCACGACCCGCCAAGTCTTCATCGCGCCGGCCCAGCTGTCATTGCGCTCGTTCGACAGTCACTATGCGAAGCCGCCGGTGCGCCGCATCTACATCATCAAGAACGGCAAGCTGACGCCCGAATACGAGAAGGTCGCGCCCAGCACGCTCTCGATCAGCACCCGGTCGCTGTTCACCCTGACCAAGAACCAGGCCATCGGCGACATCAACCGCATCTTCGCCATCGCACAGCGCGATGGAGCCGAGTTCAGGCTGACGTCGATTCCGAGCGACTTCACCCAGCAAGCCAAGGAACCGTTCGACGCCGATTACATGCGCGCCCTCTACCAGTACGGCCAAGGTGTCGCACTGGCCGGCGTGCCGTGGCAGTCCACGCCGCCTTACGCATTTCCGGTGCAAGGACGATCCGCTCGCGAGTGATGTCAGCCGGCATTCGCGGCTGGGGCCGAGGCCGGGCGCGGCGTGCAGTCGCGGAGATTGGGCAAACACGGAAACTGTTGTAGGATAACGAAGTTTTTTAGCCGGATAGGCAGATGATGCGCTGTCACCAAAGCCGCCGTCGCCCTCGTCGATTACTCGGGTTGACCGGCCTCACCGTCGCGATGTCGCTCGCGCTCGGCGCCACTGCGGCGATCGCGCAGGCTGGTGGGCAATGCTGGTCGCCGACCGAGCTTCGAGCGGGCGCAGGCGAAGCGCGTGTCCGCCAGAACATTCGCGAGGCGTTTCACGATACGCCCGCGCGAACGCCGGTCAGGCTGTCGCCGACCGGCATGGCTCACAAGGGTGCGATCCGCCGCGTCGTCGTGAACGGCAACGCCAAGCTGGTGGCTCTCACCTTCGACCTTTGTGAGCAGCCCTATGAAATCTCGGGCTACCAGGGCGATCTGGTCGACTATCTTCGCGACAAAGATGTGAAGGCGACGTTCTTCGTGGGCGGCAAGTGGATGCTGACCCATCGCACGCGCGCCCAGCAGCTCATGTCGGATCGGCGGTTCGAGGTCGCCAATCACACCTGGGAACATCGGAACATGCGCCTGGTGAGCGGGGCGGCGCTGCTCCGTGAGATCGAAGGCGCGCAGGTCGCCTACGAGCAGGTTCGCGAGGAACTGCTTCAGCGCCAGTGTCTCCCGCCGGAGGGGTTCGTTCCTGCGCGCTCCGTGAAGCCGGCGATGCGTCTGTTCCGTTTCCCGTTCGGGGCCTGCAACGAAAAGTCGCTCGCTGCGGTTCACGAATTCGGCCTCATGCCGATCCAGTGGGATGTGTCATCCGGCGATCCCTGGGTGGGCCAGAAGGCCGAAACCATGATTCCGGGGGTCGTCAATCGCGTGCGTCCCGGCTCCATCGTGCTGTTTCACGCCAACGGACGGGGCTGGCATACGGGTGCGGCCTTGCCGGTGATCATCGATCAGCTCAAGGCCAAAGGATATCGCTTCGTCACCGTTTCCGAGCTGCTCGCGTCCGGACAGCCGGAGTACGCGCCCACCTGCTACGACGAAACGCCGGGAGATTCCGACAGATACGACGGTCTCGCCGCGCGCCTGGAACAGGCCTATGTCAAGGCACGAGACCGTTTCCGCGCGCAACCGATCGGGGAGGTCGGCAAGTCCCTGCCGCCGCCACCCGAGCCGGTGCTCGCCCCGCGGCCGCCGCGCACAGCTCCAGCGCCGCGTCAGCCCTGACGTGGGCCCGATTGCTGCGGCAATGCCGTTGCGCTAGATCGCTGGGCCATGTCGAAAGCGCCCAAGTCCCGTTCCGCCGCCTCGTCCGCGGTCTCCGTCGGCCGTCCAGCCGATAGAAAAACGATTCACGTGCGCGGGGCCCGCGAGCACAACCTCAAGAATGTGGATCTCGAGATTCCGCGTGATGCCCTGATCGTGTTCACGGGCCTGTCGGGCTCGGGCAAGTCGTCGCTCGCCTTCGACACCATCTACGCCGAGGGGCAGCGGCGCTACGTCGAGAGCCTGTCGGCCTACGCGCGGCAATTTCTCGAGATGATGCAGAAGCCCGATGTCGATCACATCGACGGGCTCTCCCCGGCCATTTCGATCGAGCAGAAGACGACCTCGCGCAATCCGCGCTCGACGGTGGGAACCGTCACCGAG
>CAYMEB010000002.1:0-65456 GCA_964389095.1 uncultured Hyphomicrobiaceae bacterium | reverse complement strand
AAAGCCGCCGCCTGAGCCATCAGGCCGTCACCAAGATTTGGCGATAGCTCCCGCGTCTCTTCGCCCAAACCGCTGCCGCAAAGGCCAAAACGACCACCGCGCTCCCGGCACCCACCCATAAAGCGGTCGAACGAATTCCGAGCACATCCGCAAACGCGGCACCGTACAGCGCAGCCAGGAAGACGACCATTGCTCCGAGCCCAGCCACGCCGACCAAGCCCTCGGTAATGTTCGCGATCCACTCGGTTCCCGACCCACCCAGCAGTCGGCTGCGAAGCCGAAAGTATCGAGCGAATGTGAGCGGCACCCAAAATGCTGTCATTATGTAGAATACCTGCGCGCTGGATGACGTCATCCAACCGCCGGCGCAAGCCAGACTGAGCGTGGCGAGTACGCCGGATACGAGCGTCCAGAAGACAAGCTCGCCGACCTGCCCTAGAATGCTTTCCTCGGTCGGCGGGGTCGTGTTCGCGCCCATCTCATCCCCCATAGACCACCCGCGTCCGTGTCCTCAGTATGAGGAACACTCTTAGCCCTTGCCGCCTCGCATCGCTACGGTTTCTCTGACGATAACCGGACGCACGCGGCCGGCGTATGCTCCGCTAGCGTCGTGTTCTGCATTGGGTCACGGACTGCCTTGGCCAGCGTTCAGCCGGAGTCTGGAATGCCTCTACTCGCGACGGATCGCGAGACCATCGTGCGACGGCGACGAGATAGAACCGATACCGCCCGTTGCACCGCGTTGCAGCGAAACGTCGAGGCAGGTCATGCACGACGCCTGCACTGCGCGCGACGGTCGGATTGATTCGAATATGTGCGGCCAAGTGGTGAGATGCAGGCTCAGTTCGCACGATCGGGCGCCTACTGGTTCGAGCCACGATGACTGGTCGAGTTGGTTTGCACGAGAGCGGGTCATGACCCTCAGGGGCGGTTACCTCGTGCGCGATCGTGAGGTGGACACGCAGCGGATGCGCCGCCGGAAGGCAGCGCAGCGCCAACTCCCGACGGTCTGCCGCACCCGTGCTCGCGCGTTGGTCCCTTTGTCTGGCGGTATTCGTCGGAGTGGGTCGCTTCAGCGGCTAAGCGCGGCCGAACATGGCTGCTGTCGTCGGCTCGATGACAGCCTAGTCCGAGATCGAGCGCGATGATCCGACGGGCCGCGCACATCCCGATTGCACCCGAACGGCACGAGAACACGACCGAGCAAACCTCGCTCGAGTTCAACGGCCCCTGCCTCACGGTCCGCCCGGAACAGGCCGTGAGAGAAAACAATGCGCTCCGCTCCCATCAGCGCACCGAGCGCAAGACCGACCGCCCCGCGAACGAGCCGAGCACGCACTTCGATCCGAAGAGCGGCCGGCGGATCGACGCGCGGGAGAAGCCCGAACAAGGCGGCCTGCTTGGAGTAAGGATCGAGTCCCGTCGATGAGGCGCAACTTGTCGGAATGGCATCAGGCCGCCCTTGGCGGCCTGATCGCATTTCAACCGCTCGATCCTTGACAGTCACACATCGTATCCAACGCCAAGGGAGGCAGATCTTGCCTCACCGCCCCGCCGCCGAGAGCCCGCCATCGACTGCGATCTCGGCGCCCGTTACATGGCGCGCCTCGTCGGAGACCAGGAACAGGACCGCATGAGCAACATCGAAAGCATCTCCCATTTTTCCGGTGGGAACCTGAGCATTGCGCGCCGCGATGAGAGCTTGAACATCGCCGCCCGCGACCTGCCCAGCGAGGCGGTGTTCGACAAGCGGCGTATGCATTAGGCCCGGTATCACGGTGTTGCAGCGGATGTGTCTGGCTGCAAAGGTCACTGCGATCGAGCGCGAAAAGCCGATAATGCCGAGTTTGGCTGTTGTGTAGGCGATGTGGGGGCGGCCGGGGAGTATCCGCGTGCCAGCAATCGAGGACAGGTTCACGATGGCGCCACCGCCGTTGGCTTCCATGACGGGCAACACAAATTTGCAGGCGAGAAAGGCGGTCTTCAGGTTGAGGTCGAGCTGGGCATCCCAAACGTCTTCACGCATTTGGACCACATCACCCGGAGCCGAGCCGCCGACATTGTTGACGAGGATGTCGATGCGTCCGAAGCGGCTCACGCAATCGCCAACCGCTGCGGCGACCGCTTCCGCCTGTGTCATGTCGACGGCGCGAACATAGGCTTGGCCGCCATCCTTTTCGATCAGGCGCTTCGTCTCTTCCGCAGCCTCACCCGAGATGTCTGTGCCATAGATGGCAGCGCCCTGACGGGCGAGCACGACGGCGGTCGCTTTGCCATTCCCCCACCCCTCGCCCACCGAGCCTATGCCGGAAGCGAACGCAACTTTGCCTGCAAGCGAGAACACGGAAGATCCTATTGTTCACGAACATTCCTCGATAAGAACGGACATTCGGCGACCATTCAATGGTTCGGAACCCCGACGCAGGCCATAGCGGCCGAGCGTGCTCCTGGCGCGAGAGCGGGCCGGTCTGTTGCAACCGAAATTGCGTTAGTTGTGCGCGACTGCGCCCCGCACGATCCTGAGCAGCAGGGCATTTGTTGCAATGGCACCCTCATAACCCGCTGATATTACGCCGCTTAATCCGATAGCGCCGTCTTTGGAAACCGAAGGTCGGGGGTTCAATCCCCTGAGCCGGCACCAGTGAAATCAATGACTTCCGAGGCCGGCACGAATGCCGATGACCGTTTCCGCGGTGGCCTCTCGGGACACCACTCGCGACGCACCCTGAGATCCGCCGTCTCTGGACGATTTCCGGCCTGCTCGACGAACGGCCGGGCCGCTTCGAAGAGGTGGACCACCTCGGCGCTCGAGTCGTGGGAGGTGATCGCCCCAGCAAGGCCCAGATAGACCCTGGCGATCTTCGAGCCTCATCCCGGCCGCTCCCGAACGGCCGCCGATAGCGCGTCGTGCTCACCCTGGGCCGGATCGAAAACATCCACGGTCTTGCTCGCGCCCAGGAGTCCCGAATCGAACCCGCGCTGGCTACACTCGCCCGGTACCGGGGAACTCGATCGGTCCAGAGCTAATCGTTCTCGCACAGCAACTGTGTCTGGCATGACGCCCCTGAAGCGGATCGCATCTATGAGACGTTCAGGTTAAGCGCCCCTCCGCGCGAACAATAAGCTGAACAAGAAATCGAGACCTGACGGGGCGCTTGGACATGCTTTCAGATCGACGGCCTTCGGCCCTGACCGGTGCTCTGCTGGTGATCGCCGCGGGGTTCATCCTGAGCCTCGGCGTATTCGCGGTACGCAATGCGACGGCGAGTGACGCGTTTCAGTATCTGTTCTGGCGCGCTATCGGCTTCACGGCCGCCTTGATCGTGATCTCCGCATACCGCGGCAGAACATCGCCGTGGGGACAAGTCCGCAGCATGAGCCGCTTCGGCGCTGCTGCCGCAGTGGCGATGGCCCTCAGCCAGACGTTTTTCATATCCTCGGTGAAGGTCACGACGTTCGGCGAGACATTCCTGATCTGCGCTCTCGCGCCCCTTTTCACCGCCATCTTGGCAAGGCCGCTGCTCGGCGAGCACATCGACACGCTGATCGTCGTCGCCATCGCGCTGGCGCTCACCGGTGTCGCGCTGATGGTCGGTTCCGATGTCGGTGGAGGCTCCTGGCTCGGGCGGCTGCTCGCCCTCGTGTCCGCTCTCGCCTTTGCCGCCTACACACTGTCGACGCGAGGATCACAGGCGAGCGACCTCGATGCGACATTGCTCGTGGTTGGCCTGCTCATCATAGTCGCGACCGCCGTCGCTATAACGCTGTCTGGCTTGCCGTTCGCAGCATCGGCCCGAGATGCTGCCATTGCCATCGTGCACGGCGCCGCCATCCTGTCGGCTGGGCTCTGGCTTTTCGGGCAGGGCTCACGGTCGATTTCAGCGGTTTCGCTGACCCTGCTCGCCCAGATGGAAGCGATCCTGGCGCCGCTATGGGGCTATCTCTATTTCGGTGAGGCCGTCACCCAGGGCATGTTGGTCGGTGGCGCAATGGTCCTGACGGCGATCGTGCTGCAGTCGATGGCGGGAACGCGCGCGCTGAGCCGCTAAAGTGCCTCCGCGCTGGTGGCTTTGGTCGTCGGCGTCGTGACCTTCGTGGTCCCTCTTGCCATCCGGGCGAAATCAACATCGCTTATGACGGCCGGTCGCAGTGCCGGCCGACATCCTCGTTGCCTGACACCTGTCTTTGCATGCGCCCCCCCGGAGACCTGTGTGAAGAGGGCGGCGCCCTGCTCTCCGACCCCACTGCCGACCTCACTCCGGGATGACGAGCACGCCGCCGACGCCGAACGCAGCCCAGATCGTCGCTCCCGGCGCGTGCGGGGCACTGACATTACGATCGATCACGAACAGCGGACCCACGGGGCTTTCGAGCGAATACTCCATGTGCGAGCCCAGGTAGGAGGCTTTTTCGACACGGCAGACCAGGGCCGGCGCCTCCCCGCGCTGCGAACTCAAGTCGATCGCCTCCGGCCGGATCGCGAGCCGCGTCGCCCCGGGCCTGCGCCCGCGGCTCACCAGTTCCATCTCGACATCGCCGATGCGCACCCTGGCGCGCTCCCCCATCACCGCGACGATCTCTGCGTCGACCTGGTTGGAATCGCCTATGAAGTCGGCCACGAAGGAACTGGCGGGCATTTCGTAGAGTTCACGCGGGCGCCCGTTCTGCGCGATGCGCGCATTCGACATGACGATGATACGGTCGGACACCGCCAACGCTTCCTGTTGGTCGTGCGTGACGTAAGCCACGGTGAGGCCCAGCCTCTGTTGGAGGTCTCGAATATCTTCCCGCACGCGGCGGCGCAGCTTCGCGTCGAGGTTCGACAGCGGCTCGTCGAACAGCAGCACCTGCGGCTCGAGGACCAGAGCACGGGCCACCGCGACCCGCTGCTGCTGCCCGCCCGACAGCTCCGATGGCAATCGCTTCTCGAGCCCGGTCAGACCCACGAGCGCGAGCTTTTCCGCGGCCATCGCCTCCGCGCTCGCTTTCGGAATGCCCGATACGCTCGGCCCGTAGGACGCATTCTCCAACACCGTCATGTGCGGGAACAAGGCGTAGGACTGGAAGACCATCGAGACGTCGCGGTCCGCCGCAGACAGGCGCGTCACGTCACGTCCGCCGATGGTGATGCTGCCCGAGCTCGCCGTCTCCAATCCAGCGATGAGACGCAGCGTCGTGGTTTTCCCGCAGCCCGACGGTCCGAGCAGGGTGACGAGCGTTCCCGGCTCGATCGTGAAGGAAACGGCGTCTACCGCGGTGACGGAGCCGTACCGCTTGGTCACCGAGCGGAATTCGACGGCAGCGGCCGGCTTTTTCGTTGTGTCGCTCATTTCGGCTGACCCGCCACTTCCTTCTCCCATCGTTGAACCAGGTGGGAACGGACGCTGCTCTTGCCGTAGGTATCGAAGTCGTAGTTGATCAGTTTGACGTCCTCCAGCCGCGGCGTGTTCGGCGGGATGGGTGCCTTGATGTTCGAGGGAATCTGAAAGGATTTGGCGCGGGCACCCGTCGCCTGCGCCTCGGCGGTCAGCGCAAAATCATACCACTTGCGGGCACCTTGCGGATTGCGCGCGCCCTTGACGATCGCCATCCCGCCGACCTCGTAGCCTGTGCCCTCGCAGGGCGCGACGGCTTTCACCGGAAACCCGGCCTGCGCCTCCGCCACCGCCGCGAACATCCATGTGACGGCCAGCGTGGACTCACCCATGGCGACGTTCCGCATCGGCGCTGCGCCAGACCGGGGATACTGGTTCATGCTCGCATGCAGGGCCTTGAGGTAGGCGAAAGCCTGTTCCTCGCCCATGATCTGCACCAGCGTCGCGATAAACGCATACGACGTGCCGGACGTCGCCGCGTTCGCCATCTGCACCTCGTTCTTGTACTCGGGCTTCAACAGATCCGCCCAGCACTTCGGCTCGGGCAATTTCCGCTTGGCGAGCTGCTCGGTATTCCACACGATGCCGAGTGTCCCCGCATAGATGCCGACGACCTTGTCGGAGGACGCCGTGGCAAGCTTGCGTGCCCACGGATGGAGCTGCTCGGCATTCGGAGAAGCGTATGTATCGAGCAACCCCAGTTCTGCCGCCTGCAGATACTGTTCGGCTCCGCCTGCCCACCAGATATCCGCGCGCGGGTTGTCCTTCTCGGCGCGCAGCTGCGCCAGCGTCTCGCCGGCACTCTTGACCGTCATCGTCACCTTGAGATTGTGCGTCTTCTCGAAGGTCTGCCGCATGAGCTCACACCATTCGGCGAGAGCCGAGCAATAGACGACCACGCTCCCCTGTGCGGACACCGAACTCGCCGAACCGAAGGCGAAGACGAACGCCAGCACCATCAGCGCGCGTTTGAATGACGTCATTGGCTGCACCGTGCGCGACATCGTTCCCCCATCTCAGGCTCCCGCAGGCACCACGACGGGCTGCGCCGAGGCGCCTCGCCGTCCGAGCTTCCTCTCCCCCACCAGCACCTGGATGAGGCCGATCGCAGCGAGCATGACCACGATCAGGACCGAGGAATAGGCGATTGCAAGGCCGAACTCGCCAGCCTCGACCCGTCCGACGATGTAGGCCGTCGCCATGTTGTATTGCGCTGAGACGAGGAAGATCACGGCGCTCACCGCGGTCATCGCCCGAACGAAGGCATAAACCAGCGACGCGACGACGGCGGGACGCAGGAGCGGCATGAGCACCCGGCGCATGGTCGTCCCCGTGCGCGCGCCGAGTGTCAGCGACGCCTCGTCGAGGCTCTTGTCGATCTGCGACAGCGTCGCGATGCCCGAGCGGACCCCGACCGGCATGTTCCTGAAGACGAAGCAGATGATGAGGATCAGCCCGGTGCCGGTCAACTCCACGGGTGGGACATTGAAGGCGAGAATATAGCTCACACCGACCACGGTCCCCGGGATCGCGAAGCTCAGCATCGTCGTGAATTCGAAGGCGCGGCGCCCTGCGAACGACTGCCGCGCGAGCAGGAACGCCGTCAGAAGTCCTATGACCGCCGTGAGCGGCGCGGCGACGGCAGACACCATGAGCGTCGTCCAGAACGAATCCCAGGCAGAACCGGAGAAATGCAGCCCCCAGCTTGCCCGCTCGATGCGGAAGCCGGTGATGAGATGTTCGAAGGTGGGCGTGTAGTCGCGCCCCATCGCTTTCACGAAGCCGCCGATCAGGATCGTCACGTAGATCGCCGCAGTCAGCACCGCCCAGGGCACAGCTGTCAGATAGCACATCCAGGCAACCCGCCGCGGCAGGGGCAGCGGCAGTCCAGAATCTCCCTTGCCGGTCACGGTCGTGTACGAGGCTTTTCCGAGCCAGCGATACTGAACCCAGAATGCGCCCAGCGTGAAGGCCAGCAAGACGAACGAGAGTACGGCGGCACGACCTTGATCGTTCGCCGCCCCGACCACGGCGAAGAAGATCTTGGTCGAAAGCACCTCGAAGTTGCCGCCCAGAACGAGCGGATTTCCGAAGTCAGCCATGCTCTCGACGAAACCCAGCAGGAATGCGTTCGCGAGACCTGGCCGCATCAGGGGCAGCGTGACCGTGACGAACGTCGTCCAGCTCCGCGCCCGCAATGTCTGCGAGGCTTCCTCGAGCGACGGCGAAATGCCTTGTACGACGCCGATCAACACCAGAAAGGCGATCGGCGTGAAGGCGAGCATCTGCGCAAGAAAGACGCCGGGCAGCCCGTATATCCAGCGCGTGCGCGGCAGGTCGAACATGTCGGCCAGCACCGAGGTGACCGCGCCGGTACGGCCGAACAGCAGGATCACCGCGAGACCGATCACGAAGGGCGGCGTGATGATCGGCAAGACCGTGAGCGCACGCAAGGCTCCCTTCGCCGGAAACGAGGTGCGCGTGACGATGAGGGCAAATGCCAGACCCAGCGCCGTGGTTCCGATACCGACGAGCGTCGCCAGCAGCAGCGTATTCCAGGCGACTCCACATCGCAGCGACGAGGTCAGGCAATCCAGCCCCCAGATCGAACGGTCGAACAGCTTCGTGACGAACAGCAGCGGCGCGAAGTTCCCGTCGTTGTCTTGAAACGCGCTCATGAGGATGCGGATGATCGGGAAGAACACGAAGAGCACGATCAGGCCGAGGACCAGGCCGATCGCGGAGGTCGTAAAAGCATCCCCACGGCAAAAGCCGCGACGGGCGAGCCCATGCGTCAGCAGCATCAGGAAAGAGAGCGCCGTCGCGAACGCGCCGTATCCGATGCCGCCCTGTTTCGGCGCGTCGGCGACGAACGGCACGACGAAGCCGGGAATTGCCCAGCCCTTGTGACCGATCAAAAAGCCTTGCAACCAGAACCAGATGAGACCGGCGAGTCCGGTCCACACCATGGCCCGCCCGGCATCGAAGCGGTCCTGCCGCGCGACGTACACCGCAAGCGGGAGGAATGCGACGGCAATTCCGAGCAACCAGGGCTTGCCCCCCGCGAGCCCGAGCGCGAGGCCGGTCCCTGACGGTCCCAGCGGCCATCCCTTGAACAGTGCGAGCGAAAGCATGCCCTCGTCCGCGAGGTACCAGGGCAGCACCGTGAACCCCACCAGACCGACCAGGAGCCAGGCGAGCGCGGATCGGGTCAAGACAGCCTCGTGAACTCGTTCGAGGGAGTATCCGTCATCGAGGCGCCGCCTGCACTTCGCTCGTCCAGCGCGCGAGTAGACGCCGCCGCTCCGCCGAGGCCCCGTATCGAGCCGTGTCGTACGTGATGAGCTTCAAGTCCGCCAGTCGCGGCGCGTCGGGCGAAACGGCCGCATCTCTGGCGGACGGGATCGAATGGATCTTGAGCCGCGCGTTGATATCCTGCGCGGCCTTGCTCAGCGCGAAATCCACGAACTTTCGTGCCAGTTCCGGAGCCCTTGCGCCTTTCACCATCGATACCGCTCCGGTCTCGAACCCGGTCCCCTCGCACGGCCCGGCGATCGCGACCGGTGCCCCGGCGAGTTTCTGCGTCACGAGATCGTGCAGAAAGGCGATCGCGACGGCCGTTTCGCCGAGCGCGACTGCCTTGACGGGGGCAATGCCGGATTTCGTGTACTGGCTGACGTTACGATGCAGCCGCTTCAGGTAATCGAAGCCGGCTTCCTCCCCCTTGAGCTGCACGATCGTCGCCAGCATCACATACGCTGTCCCCGACGAGTTGGGGTCGGCCATCTGTATTTCGTCCTTGAAGCGGGGATCGAGGAGATCGGCCCAGCACTTGGGCTCTGCCAACCCCTTCTTCTTCAAGATTTCCGTATTGAAGCCGAACCCGAGCGCCCCCAGGTAGATGCCGTGGCTGCGACCCTGCGATTGCTCGCTCAGCCGCTGTGCCCAATCGTGCAGGTTCGAGAGCGAAGGCGAGCGATAAGCGTCGAGCAGTCCCTCTTCTCCGGCTTGCAGGTGCGGCTCGGCCGGTCCGCCCCACCAGACATCGGCCCTGGGGTTTGCAGCCTCCGCCTTGATCTGGGCGTAGACCTCACCCGTGCTCTTGCGCACCATGGACACCTTTGTCCCCGGATTGTCGCGTTCGAACATGGCGACGCCTTCGCGGCACTGCTCCTCCAGAATCGAGCAGTAGACCGTGAGCGTTCCCTGTGCCTCGGCGTTCCCCGCAACGGCCAGCATGCCTCCTACGGCTGCCAGCGCGGCCCAACCCGCGGATGAATGCCCCATAGTGCCCTCCCCTGCTCCGCGGCCCGAGCCGACCGTCTCGATCACTTCGGCTGGCTTTTCACTTCGGCATCCCATTTGGACAGCAGCCGTCGGCGCTCGGCTGACGAACCATACTTCCTGAAGTCGTAGTCGATGAGCTTGATGGTCTCGAGCTTCGGCGCCGCATCGGGCATCTTGGCCGCCCTGTTCGAAGGCACCTGGAGCTGCTTGTTCTTCGCACCCAGTTCCTGCGCGGCCGGGGTCAGGGCGAAATCGTAGAACTTCTTCGCGTTGTCGAGATTCTTGGCGCCCTTGACGATCGACATGGAGCCGATCTCGTAGCCGGTCCCCTCGCACGGGGCGACCGTCTTCACATCTGGATTCTCCATTCCCATCGCGACCATGTCGTGCATGAAGACGATGCCGACTGCGGTTTCACCCAGGCTTGTCGCCTTTGCCGGAGCGGCACCCGATTTCGTGTACTGGTTGATGTTCTTGTGCAGGCCCTTGAGGTAGGCGAAGCCCTTCTCCTCGCCCATGATCTGCACCATTGTCGCCAGCAGCGTATAGGCGGTGCCCGATGAATTCGGATCGGCGACCTGCACCTCGTCCTTGAATTTTGGATCAATCAGGTCCGACCAGCACTTCGGCTCGGGCAGCTTCTTCTGCGCAATTGTTTTGAGATTGTAGCCAAAGCCCAGTGCGCCCGAATAGATGCCGATCGTACGGCCTTTGGTGTCGTCCCACACCTTCGTCGCCCAGGGATGGAGCTCGCCCATACGCGGCGATTTGTACTCATCGCTCAGACCCTCTTCCGCGGCCTGCAGGTGCGGATCGCCCGTGCCGCCCCACCACACATCGCCCTTCGGATTCGATGCCTCCGCCTTGATCTGCGCGTAGAACTCGCCGGAGCTCTTGCGCGTCATGGCGACCTTAACTCCGGTCTCCTTCTCGAACAGACCGACCATTGCGCGGCACAGTTCCTCTTGTACCGAGCAGTAAAGCGTGAGGTTGCCTTGCGCCGTCGCCTGGGAAGCCAGCAACATCGTCCCAGCCGCCAGCCCGAGAACTGCGGCTCCCGTACCACCCTGGCCGCGACGATTCCTGAAGCGCTCGAACACATTCATCGTCAACTCCGCGTTTCTGACTGCCGTCATCGGATTTCCTTCACGCACGCTGCAGGCTTGTGGCATCGATCGACAGGATCTGAGCCAGCGCGCCAGCCACCGGCGGCGCGGAGAACAGGATCGGATTGCCGTTCTCGATGCCACCGGGGGCGAAGAAGTCGTTGAGGGTACAGCCCGCCTCCTTGGCGACGACGTAACCGGCTGCGACATCCCAACTGTTGATGTGCAGTTCGAGATAGCCGTCGGTCCGCCCGCAGGCCGCCCAGCACACGCCGAGAGCACCCGACGCACTGCGCCTCACCGAGGCTCCCTGAGCCATGGCGTCTGCGACAAGACCGAGGTAGGCCTCGCGTGGCCGCCGAGGTGACCATCCGATTTCGATCGTGGACCGAGAGAGCGTTTGCGTCGTGGCGCAGCGGATCGGTCTGCCGTTGCGCGTGGCGCCGCGCCCCGCTTCCGCAGCGTAGACCTCGCCGATCATAGGGGCATGAATGACCCCGAGTACAGGCCGGCCGCGCTCCACATAACCGATCGAGACACACCACATGATGTCGGCCCGGGCGAACCCCGCCGTGCCATCGATCGGGTCCACGATCCAGAGCCGTTCCGCCTCACCCCCTCCGCTCTCCTCGCCCAGAAAGCCGTCACCCTGGAACCGCTCCGCCAGCCGCTTGCGGATCAGCGCCTCGACCGCACCGTCCGCGGCAGTCAGCCAGTCCTGCGCGCCCTTCAGCGACACGCCGAGCCGGTCGGAATTTCCGAAATAGGATCTCGCAAGGTCGGCGGCTTCCGCAGCCACCGCGAGTGCTCCTTCGACACGCGTCGAGCTTGTGGATTGGGCACGTTGCATCATTTCTCACACACGACGTGTCTACCCCTCGACCGTTGCCATGGGTGGCCGAACTCTGCCACAACGCTTTTCCAACGGAAACATCATTGAGGACGGCCGGATGCATGTCTTCGCCCAGTTCGGTGCCGGTCGAATCGGTCAGATCCATGCGGGGAATCTGGCCGCGAGGACGGACGCCCGGCTGAAGTACATCGTCGATGTCGACGCGGCGGCGGCCCAAGCCCTGGCCCGTCGCACCGGAGCCAGCGTGGCGGACTCGCAGCGGGTCTGGGCCGATCGCGACGTGGGCGCGGTCGTCATCGCCTCGTCCACCGATACCCATGCCGATCTGGTCGAAGCAGCCGCTCAATCCGGCAAGGCGATCTTCTGCGAGAAGCCCATCGACCTTTCACTCTCCCGCGTCGATAGCTGCATTGCTGCGGTGCAACGGGCGGGAGTGCCCATGCTCGTGGGCTTCAATCGCCGCTTCGATCCTGATTTCGCAGAACTGCATCGCCGTATCGGCTCTGGGGCCATCGGCGCAGTCGAGCAGGTGATCGTTACGAGCCGCGATCCGGGACTGCCGCCTCTATCCTACCTCTCGGTTTCCGGCGGACAATTCCGCGACATGACCATTCACGACTTCGACATGGCCCGCTGGCTGCTGGGAGAAGAGCCCGTCGAGGTCTTCGCCTTCGGCAGTTGTCTGGTCGATCCGAAGGTGGCCGAGGTCGGCGACTTCGATAGCGCGATGGTCGTCATGCGCACTCGATCGGGAAGACTGGCACACATCAACAATTCGCGGCGCGCGAGCTACGGCTACGATCAGCGCATCGAAGTCCTGGGCGCGCGGGGGCGACTCGTTGCCGGCAACCGAATGCCTTCGACCGTGGAGCAGGCCGATGCCGACAGCGTCCGCACCGACAAGCCACTTCACTTCTTTCTGGAACGATACTCGGAAGCCTACCGTCGGGAGCTCGATGCCTTCATCGGTGCCCTGTCCCGTAAGGCCCCCATGCCCGTCGGCGCCGAGGACGGCCGTATGGCACTGGTCCTTGCGGAGGCGGCTCTGAGGTCGTCGAAGACCGGGCGGGCCGTGAAAGTGGCCGAGATAACCGGGGCCCTGTCATGAGCAGATCGATCGGTCTGTCCCTCGCCGGCCGCGTCATCCTGGTCACCGGCGGAACTCAAGGCATAGGGGAGGCGGTGGCTCTGGCTGCCGCGGAGGCCGGCGCTGCGGCCGTCGCGATCACCGGTCGCAATGCCGAGCGCGGCGCCGCCGTCGTCACGGCACTGACCGTCGCAGGCACACGCGCGCATTTCGTCGCCGGCGATCTGGCGCAGGAGTCCGACTGCCGCCGCATCTTTGCCGAGGCATCGGACCGGCTTGGTGTCGTCGACGGCCTGGTCAATGCGGCAGGCCTCACCGATCGCGGCACGCTCGAGGCGACTCCGGTCGCCCTGTGGGACCTCTTGTTCGCAGTCAACGTGCGGGCGCCCTTCATTCTCACCCAAGAATTGGCGCGCCGCTTGGACGCAAACCCTCGCCCTGCATCCGTCGTCAACATCATCACCCGCTCCAGCCACGGCGGCCAACCGTTCCTGATGGCTTACTCGGCCTCCAAAGGCGCCCTTGCGACGCTGACCAAGAACAATGCCTATGCGCTAAGGCACAGGCGGATCAGGGTGAACGGCCTCAATATCGGCTGGACGGAGACACCGGGCGAGCACGCGATTCAGAAGCGCGACGGAAGACCGGCCGACTGGCTGCAGCGCGCAGAGCCGAACCAGCCTTTCGGGCGCCTGCTCAAACCCCGCGACGTCGCCGTTGCAGCGGTTTACCTGTTGTCGGGTGCTTCGGAAATGATGACCGGCGCCCTCGTCGATTTCGACCAGAACCCGATGGGCGCCTACGACTGAAGGAGGCTCCGCGATGCCGCGCGCAACCGTCCGCATCACGATGGCTCAGGCACTGGTGCGCTTCCTCGCCGCGCAGACGAGCGAAGTCGACGGCCGGCGAGTACCGTTGTTCGCCGGCGTCTGGGCCATCTTCGGTCACGGAAACGTAACGGGCCTCGGAGAAGCCCTGGAAAGCGCGCATGAGTCCCTGCCGACCTATCGTGCACACAACGAGCAGGCGATGGCGCACGCCGCCGTCGCTTTCGCAAAAGCCTCCCGACGTCGCCGCGTGATGGCTTGCACGACCTCGATCGGTCCCGGCGCCACCAACATGGTCACGGCCGCGGCAGTCGCCCATGTGAACAGGCTTCCCGTCCTGCTTCTCCCCGGCGATGTCTTCGCCAGCCGGCGGCCCGATCCCGTCCTGCAGCAGATCGAGAGTTTCTCAGACGGAACCGTTTCGGCGAACGACTGTTTCCGTCCCGTGAGCCGCTACTTCGATCGCATCGTGCGCCCCGAGCAGATCGTGCCGGCACTTCAGCGCGCCATGCAGGTTCTCACGGATCCTGCCGAGTGCGGGCCGGTGACGCTGGCACTGTGTCAGGATGTGCAGACGCTAGCGTGCGATTTTCCTCTCTCGTTTTTCGAGTCTAGGCATTGGCACCTGCGCAGACCGACGCCGGATGCCGCAGAACTCGATCGGGTCGCAGCAGCGTTGGGGGGCGCTTCCGCGCCGCTGATCATCGCCGGAGGTGGCGTCGTCTACTCGTCTGCGGAGACCTCCCTGCGAAACTTCGCCGAGCGGTTCGGCGTGCCCGTCGCGGTGACACAAGCCGGCAAGGGCTCACTGCCGGACACGCACCCCCTGTGTCTGGGTTCGATCGGCGTTACCGGTACAATGGCGGCAAACGCGCACGCGGAGAAAGCCGACGTCGTCCTCGCCATAGGAACCAGGCTCCAGGATTTCACGACCGGCTCGCGCGCGTTGTTCAAGCATCCAGGCCACAAGCTCGTGGGCCTGAACATCCAGCCCTTCGACGCTTGGAAGCACGACGCCATACCGCTGGTCGCGGACGCACGGGCCGGATTGGAAGCACTCTTTCGAGCCCTGCCTGCCTGGCGCGCACCGGAAGTGTGGACCGAGGCAGCCAAGAGCGCGGCAACGAACTGGGCCGACCGCGTCGCCGTGCGCACGGCGCGAACCGACGACGCTCTGCCGAGCGACGCTGCCGTCATCGGCGCCGTGCAGCGCGGCAGCGAACCCGGCGACGTCGTCGTCTGCGCGGCCGGCGGGTTGCCCGGAGAACTGCACAAATTGTGGCGCGCTTCTGCCCCGTCATCCTATCATCTGGAGTACGGCTACTCGTGCATGGGCTACGAGATCGCCGGCGGTTTGGGTGTCAAACTCGCCGATCCGCGCCGCCGCGTGATCGTAATGGTCGGCGACGGCTCCTACCTGATGATGAACTCGGAGATCGCCACGAGCATTATGCTCGGCTTGCCCCTCCTGGTCGTCGTGCTCGACAACGGCGGATTCGGCTGCATCGATCGACTGCAGAGAGCGAACGGCGGCCGATCGTTCAACAATCTGCTGGCGACCTCCCGCCACGTCCAGCTTCCAGTGGTGGACTTCGCCGCCCACGCGGCCAGCATGGGTGCGATTTCTCGCCACGTCTCCTCGATCGACGATCTGGAAGTTGCGGTCCGCGAGGCGCGCAGCTGCGATCGCACCTGCGTCCTCACGATAAAGACCGATCCGAGGCGGGCGACCGACGACGGAGGCCATTGGTGGGACGTCCCGGTCGCCGAGGTCTCGTCACGGCAAGACGTACGACTTGCGCGCGATGCCTATGACGAAGCCGTGTCTCGGCGTCAGGCCCGACAATGAGGAAAGACGACTCGATGGATATCCGCCTCGGCATCAACCCCATTGGGTGGTCCAATGACGACATGCCGGAACTCGGCGGCGACATTCCGCTCGAGCAGTGCCTGCGCGAGGCCAGGAGCACGGGCTACGTCGGCGTCGAACTCGGCAACAAGTTTCCGCGGGACGCCGCCCTCTTGCGGCCGATCCTGGCGGCACACGACCTCGATCTCGTTTCCGGGTGGTACTCCACCCTACTGCTGGAGCGCGATGTCGACGCAGAGATGAAAGCCAGCGCCGCCCACCGGTCGCTGCTACGGCAGATGGGGTGCACGATTCTCATCGCAGCCGAATGCAGCGGCACGGTGCATCCTCGGCGCAGCGTGCCCCTGTCCCGCAGGCCGGTCATCGCCGAAGCCGACTGGCCTGGCTTTGCCCGACGGCTGAGCGACTTTGCCGAGGCCGTCGCCGCCGACGGACTGACGCTGGCGTATCACCATCACATGGGGACCGTCGTCCAGAGCGGCGAAGAGATAGATCAGCTCATGTCGCTGACCGGCGGCGCCGTGAAACTTCTGCTCGATACGGGGCACGCGACCTGGGCCGGTGCGCGCCCCGACGACCTTGCCCGGCGCTGGCGTGAGCGGATCGCCCATGTCCATGCCAAGGATGTCCGGGCTGCGATCGCCGGAACGGCGCGGCGCGAAGACTGGTCCTTCCTCGAGTCCGTCGTGGCAGGCGTGTTCACGGTCCCGGGCGACGGGTGCGTCGACTTCGGCGAGGTGCTCTCTAAGCTGCCCGGCTATCGTGGCTGGATCGTGGTCGAGGCCGAGCAAGACCCCGCCAAGGCGAACCCGTCGATCTATGCGCAGATGGGCAACCGTCACCTGAAGCAGTTGCTGGGCCGCTGAATCGAGCGACGATCGCGTGACCCTCAAGCAAGTCCTATTCGTCAGCGAGCAAGTTTAACGATTCTCAGACCAACGGGGTTAGGTATATTCGAGTTAATCAATGCAGCCTCGAGTTGGCCGTGTGTAAGTCCGGCCGAATTTACGGCGTCAACTCGACCTCTCATAACGCACCATGACTTCATCCCCCGAAATGCGACTGCTCGAAGCCCTCACAGAGGAGTTTCAGGCGAACCAGCGCAAATGCACTGTCCGTCCCGATCAGAACGGCGGCCTTTGTGTCATGTTTTACGAACATCCCCGTGGGTATTGGCGACACGAGCCGTCCGGCTACGTGTTCTTCGCCTCGCGCGACGGTGCCGCGACGTATCGTTGCGCAACCATCGCGGAAGCGGTCCAATTCACGCTCGGAGGCGTCTGCCGCACTTGAACCCGCGTCGCAGGGCTCAGTCTCTCGCTCCGCTTTCCCGCGCGACAGCGCGCCAGCCGATGTCCTGTCGATAGAAACCTCGCGGCAATTCGATTTTCTTGATGGCCTCGTAGGCGTGCGCCTGTGCAGTTGACACCGTGCGCCCGCGCGCCGTCACGCCGAGCACACGCCCGCCGTCCGCAAGCAGGCGATCCCCGTCCCGCCTGGTCCCGGCTTGGAAGACCTCGACGTCCTCGTCTTGACGCGCCTCCTCGATGCCGCGGATTTCGCCGCCACGCTCCGGCTGGTTCGGATAACCGTTCGCCGCCAGAACGACACAAAGCGCCACTTCGTCGTGCCAGCGCAGATCGAAATTCGCCAAACCACCGTCGACCGTAGCCAGCAGCACCGTCAGGAGATCCGATTTCAGGCGCATCATCAGCACTTGGCATTCGGGATCGCCGAAGCGCACATTGTACTCGATCAGCTTCGGGCCGTCTTTTGTGATCATCAGCCCTGCGAAGAGCACGCCTTTGAATGGCGTGCCCCGCTTCGCCATGCCTGCGACCGTCGGCTTGATGATTTCGCGCATCGTCGTCTCGATCATCGCGGCCGTCATGACCGGGGCCGGAGAGTAGGCGCCCATGCCCCCGGTGTTGGGTCCCGTATCTCCGTCACCGACGCGCTTGTGATCCTGCGCCGTGGCGAGGGGAAGAACGTTCACACCGTCCGAGAGCGCGAAGAAGCTCGCTTCCTCCCCTTCGAGGAACTCCTCCACGACGACTTCGGCCCCGGCCGCGCCGAAGGCCCCCGAGAAGCAGGCGTCGATCGCCTGTTCCGCGATCTCCATTGTCTCCGCGATCACCACGCCCTTGCCAGCTGCCAAGCCGTCGGCCTTCACGACGATCGGAAATTTCCCGCTGGCCGCGACATGGTCCTTGGCCGCCTTGGCGTCGGTGAAGCGGCCGTAGGCAGCGGTCGGAATCCGGCATTCCGAGCACAAGTCCTTGGTGTATCCTTTCGAGCCTTCCAGGCGTGCCGCCTCTCGCGAGGGGCCGAAAACCTTGATGCCGGCAGCCGTCAGATCGCTGGCCAGCCCCGCGACCAGCGGCCCCTCCGGGCCAACGACCACCAGGTCGATCTTCTGATTCTTGCAGAACTGCGCGACCGCTTCGTGATCGGACAACGCCAGATCCACGCAGATCGCCAACTCCGCGATCCCGGGATTTCCCGGCGCGCAGAACAGCCGCCGCAGCAAAGGTGAAGCCGCTATGGCCCAGGCGAGGGCGTGTTCTCGACCGCCGGAGCCAATCAGAAGGACGTTCATTTCGCTTCACATTCCTGAGCAAAAGCAGGCAGCCGGCGACGCCACGGCCGCTTCCGTGATGTATCATCGCTCGGACGGCGAAACAAATGTGAGGTTGGGGAAACGTGGCCGATATCAACCGCCAGGCCCGTGCGAGCGAAAGGAGCGGCGCCAATACGCCGGAGTTCTCGGTGTCGGAGCTCGCCGGGGCAGTCAAGCGCACGCTCGAGCAGACCTACGGCTATGTCCGTCTGCGCGGCGAGGTTTCCGGCTACCGCGGCCCGCATTCGTCGGGCCATTGCTACTTCGCGCTCAAGGACGAGAAGGCGAAGATCGAGGCGGTCATCTGGCGCGGCGTGTACCAGTCGCTGCGCATCAAGCCCGAGGAAGGGATGGAGGTGATCGCCACTGGCAAGGTCACCACCTATCCAGGCTCCTCCAAGTACCAGATCGTCATCGAGGCGCTCGAGCCGGCCGGAGTGGGTGCCCTGATGGCGCTCCTGGAAGAGCGGAAGAAGAAACTCGCCGCCGAGGGACTGTTCGACGAGCAGCGCAAAAAGAAGCTGCCGTTCCTGCCGAAAGTGATCGGGATCGTCACGTCGCCGACCGGCGCAGTGATCCGCGACATGCTTCATGGCTTCGAGGAGCGTTTTCCGGCCAGGGTCCTGCTCTGGCCGGTCCGGGTGCAGGGTGAGACCTGCGCGGCCGAGGTTGCTGCTGCCATTCGCGGCTTCAATGCACTTCCGCCCCAAGGGCCAATTCCTCGGCCGGATCTGCTGATCGTGGCGCGAGGGGGTGGGAGCCTGGAGGATCTTTGGGGCTTCAACGACGAAGCCGTGGTGCGGGCCGCCGCCGCATCACGCATTCCCTTGATCTCGGCCGTGGGCCACGAGACGGATTGGACGCTGATCGACCTCGCAGCGGACGCCCGGGCGCCGACACCGACGAAGGCCGCCGAATGGGCTGTTCCCAAGTACTCCGAACTGACGGCGGAACTCGCGAAGCTTGCCGACCGCCTGCGGGTTGCCGTCCGCCGCTCCCTCGAAGGCCAGCATGCGGGCCTGCGGGCGCTCACGCGCGCGCTTCCGCGGTTGAACGACCTTCTCGCGATGCCGCGCCAGCGGTTCGACGCGGCCGCCGTCCGCTTGACCAGGGCTCTCGCGAGCAACACGCAGCTGCATGGCCGTCGCCTCGCGCGGGTGGCACCGAGGTTGCAACTGCGCCTCCTCCGCTCTGCCGCCGAGCGCTGCCGGCAACGCCTCGATCGCTGTGTGCAACGGGGGGCGGCTGCAATCGCTCGCTCGACGTATCAGAGGCGAACCCGGCTGGAGCGGGCCGACGGGCGACTGTCACACAGGCTCGTCGCCCAGTTCACCGAGAGGGCGCGTCAACGCCTCGTTCGTGCATCGGACCGCCTCTCCAACACGATGTTGCGGGCGAACATGGGCCGACGAAACGCATTCGAACGACGGGCGCAGCGCTTGGTTCCCCGGCTGGTCGTCCAGCGGATCGAGCGCCTCGCCCAGCAATTGCGGACACAGACAGGCTTGTTGCAGGCTCTGGGCTATCAGGGAGTCCTGCGCCGCGGTTTCGCGTTGGTCCGTGACGCCGACGGACGCGCGGTTCGCCAAGCCGGAGCCGTCGGGTTGGGCCAGGCCTTGCAGATCGAATGGAGCGACGGCCGGGTGCAGGTGGAGGCGCGTGCGCTGCCCGAGGCGGGAACCCTGGCCAAGGGAAGCGAGCGCCGCCAGAGCGGCGAACCGCGGACGCCTGATGGCGCGCCGCCGGCCCGCAGGACCAGGGGTCCCACGGATGGGTCTCAAGGCTCTCTGTTCTGAACCGGCCCCGCCGGGTTCGGCCATGGCAGCTGGGATCGACCAGAGTTACGGCCAGACGAACGCCGTCTTTTCCAACTGAACCTTGCCGAACAACTCGATCGTCGTCGCCTTCGGCCGGCCGCCGCGACGCCAATAGAAGTCGCAGGCACCCTGGTTGTCCGAAAGCGCCCAAACGATGAGGCCTTCGTGACGGAGCAGATCGAGCATGTGCCGGCAGGCCTCGAACAGATGCTCTCCCAATCCACATCCCTGGTGGCTGGGCAGGAGGTAGATCTCGTAGATCTCCCCGCGCTTGCTGTCGCGCATTCGTGACGCGCCATACGTCGCGTAGCCGACGATTTTCCCCTCGACCTCGAGCACGAGCATGCGCTCGCTGGCACGCACGGCTTGCCGCCACCACTCGATCGTGCGCCGGCGAACGATGGCGTCGATCTGCGGCTGAGGAATGATTCCGAGATAGGCCGTCGTCCACGACGCCTTGAAAACCTCAGCCAGCGCCTTCGCGTCGGCAGAGCGCGCACCCCGTACTCGAACCTTGGACGATGAACTCAACATGACGGGCACTGTAGCCTCGCGCCCCGCGGTTGGCACCAGGAAAAGCACAGCCGGCGAAAAAAATCCGCGCCATCGGTTGCATCCGCCGCCGCCCTCGAAACCCCGCTTGCTCGCAACCGCTCGCGGGCTTCACCTCAACCCGGTGGAACCGCCACGTCCGGATCGCGCGGCAGATACTTCGCCGCGCGCCGCATGAGCGCGATGCGCAGTGGATCGAACGGCCGCTGCGCCAGATGTCTGGCGACGGCCCCTAAGACGTCGAGCCTGGAGGCGTATCCCACCAGAGGCCAGGCCGAGTATCGAACAAGAAAATTCAACCAGAAAGTTTCGACCGGATAGTCCCCGGCCAGTAGCGTCTTGTAGGCGGCGATGTGGGGCGCATAGTCCCCGCCGGGCTCGATCGCCGCGAGTATCGCGCGATCGTCCCTGCCGTAGTGGGCCGCAAGAGCCGAGAAATCGGAAAGGACATGCGAAAAGAGCTGTGTGCGCCGCTGCATCAGACTGAGATTCCCGCCGTGAACCCGATGCAGCACCAAGACCTCGCCGAAACGCGCACATGGCCCCAGAGCACCGATACGCCAGCACAGATCCCGATCCTCGGCCGCCTTGAACTGAGTTCGATATCCCCCGACGCGGCGCAGCTCCGCGGCCCTGAACATCGGCGTCGGCCCGGGCATCCACTGCAGCTTCGGCGGAAAGGCATCCGGACGGTGTTCGAGAACGTGCTCATCGGTATTGGGTCTGCGGCCGTAACGCCCCTCGGCATCGATCTCCTGAATGTTGGTGCCGCACGCGACCATCCGAGGATTGGCCTCGAGAAAAGAAACCTGCCTTTCGATGCGCGTAGGCAGAGCGACATCGTCATGATCCAGCCGCGCGATGTAACGGCCTCGACATGCCTCGATCGCCGCATTGAGCGTCCCGATCTGCCCGCGATGCTCGGCTTCGAACAGGCGAACCCGCGCGTCCTCCGCGGCCAGGCGGCGAAGAATGGAGAGTGTCGGCTCACCCGATCCGTCGTCGACGATTACGACTTCGAGATCACGCCAGGTCTGGCCGAGCACCGACCGCACCGTCTCCTCGACGAAACGTTCACCGTTGAACGATGCGATGAAGACGGACACCGATGGGTTTGTCATGAGCGATTGCCTACCGGTTTCATTGCTTGACGACCCGCCCTCACGATCGATCGCGCCCGAAGTGCGGGGCCGCTACCGCCCCGCCCGTTAGCAGGACCGCAGCGAAAATGCGACCTCGAATGGTCGCGCCTTGCAGACGCAGCCGGGAAATCGGGTGTATCGTCGTGAGGTTCACGAATGCACCCGCCAGGCTCGTTCGGTGCCCGGATTGCCGTAGCCTGTTCGAGCTGCCCCAGTGAGGAGCAACCACGATGTCGACGATCACGAGCGGCAGGTGCCGGTGCGGAGCGATACGATTCGCATACAAGGGGGCGCCCCGATGGGTGGCCCACTGCCACTGTGAGAGTTGCCGTCGCGCGACCTCGTCGGCATTCGCCACGTATGTCGGCGTCGAGGCGACGAACTTCGGATATCTTTCCGGCGAAGAGTTGCTGGAGCGCTACTCGTCTTCCCCCGGCGTCGTTCGCAGCTTTTGCAGCCGCTGCGGCTCGCCGCTCACCTTCGTCGGCGAGAAATGGGCCGACGAGGTCCACATCTACGCCGGAGCTCTCGACGAACCCGGCGCGATCACGCCCAAGGCGCACGTGAATTTCGCCGAAGCCCTGCCATGGGCGGACATCCACGACGATCTGCCGAGATTCGCCCGGTTTGCGGCAGACGGCCCACCGATCCGCCGCGGGCCGGCAACCTGACTGCGGCGCCCGGCGTGCGCAGGATTGCTGTGGGAAGTGGCCCCTTGATGACTTCGCTTGCCCGGCGAGTCGGCTACCCAATGGTCCCGTGTGATCTATGGGGCTCCCGTCACTGGGAACCTGCCGATCGCGTCGTGCCTCAGGGTGATACGGGCGTCTAAAAAACGATCTGCCGGGCAGAAACGATGAGCGATTTCTACGTCAGTTTCACCACGCGCGACATCGACGCCAAGTCCGTCGCGGACGCCCTTTCTGCTCTGGGCCGGCAGGGATTCGTCTCGCCGGCCAGTGACGGCTTCGTCGTCTTCTACGATGCGTCCTCCGACGACACCGCCGCCGTCATGGCCCTCGCCAAGTCCGCCTCTGAGCGCCTGGGCAAGCCGGTGCTCGCCGTCATGAATGCCGAGGACGAGGTCCTCCTGTTCTGGCTCTACGAACGCGGCGTGGCCGTCGACTCCTACAATTCAAATCCCAACCACCTCGACGGCGGTGACGATGCCCCTGCGGGCGGCGATGCCGATGTTCTATCGCGCCACATGGCGGACGATGCCGACCGCGCAGCGATTGCCTCGATCCTGCGCGCGGCCAACGACGAAGAGAGCGATTTTCCCTTCGCGGTCGACCGCCACGTGGCTCTCTGCGAAGAACTGGGCCTGCCGGCAGACTATTGCTGCGTCGGCTACGCGAACGTCGCCGAAGGCAGCGCCGACGATATACCGGGACGGCACGCGTTCATCGCCGTGTGAACACGCCGGTGGCGCTCACATCGGGCTCTTGCCGGTCTTTCCCACGATCTTCGGCGGGGACTTGCAGTCGAAGTCGCGGCCCTGCCCATCGGCGATCTCGCGCGCGAGGCCGATGGCATTATCGTTCGCCAGGGCGTCGATGATCGCCATCTGGCACGTATCGGTCTGGCCGACCTTAGCAACGACAAGCACCTGCCCCTTCGAATTATCGGTCGAAGTGTGCAACCGGTAGATCATCGAGAAGGGTAGAGCAGGTTCTCCCCGAGGCTCGCTCCGCCATTCGATGGTGAAACGCCGTGTCCGCCCTGCAAAGGGAGAGTTGAACGGGCCGAGCGTCTGCGATGCCGCCCGTCGTTTCGCGGGATCGGCGCCGGCGCTGACGAAGGTGCGCAGATCGCCTTCCGCAAGATAGACGGGTATGCCCTTCAAACCCCGACAATCCCAAGCGTTGCCGTCGGCGTGGCGGCGCACGACCCGGCACTTTCCCAGTTCGATCTTGGTGAATGAGGCCTTGGCCGCCGACTGGGCCGCCGCCGAATTGCAATGAACTGCGCCGGCAGCCGCCGCGCAGAGCGCGATGAAGACAAGTCGCCGCATGGCGTCATACCTCCTGCCGATTGCGCGAACGGCCCCAGCCGCGCCATGACGAAACCATACACAGGGCAACTCGCCCGTCCACCCCGGAGCCCCCCATGCGCATCGACGCCATTCCAGTCGGTAAAATGCCCCCGGACGACGTCAACGTCATCATAGAGGTGCCCGTCGGCGGGGAGCCGATCAAGTACGAGATGGACAAGGCGTCTGGAACCCTGGTGGTCGACAGGTTCCTCTACACCCCGATGCGCTATCCCGGAAACTATGGCTTCGTGCCCCACACGCTCTCCGCCGATGGCGACCCCATCGACGTCCTGGTGTGCAACACTCGGGCGATCGTACCCGGTGCGGTGATGAATTGCCGCCCCATCGGGGTCCTCGTCATGGAGGATGACGGCGGCGGCGACGAGAAGGTGATAGCCGTACCCGCGAGCAAGATCACCAAGCGCTACGATCGTATCCGCACGGTCGCGGATCTTCCGGAAATCACACTCCAGCAGATCCAGCACTTCTTCGAGCACTACAAGGATCTCGAACCCGGCAAATGGGTGGAGATCAAGCACTGGGGCGACGCAGACGAAGCCAAGGCGATGATTCGCGCCGCGATCACGCGCTATGCGGAGAGCGGCACCCCCGGCGCTCGCTAGCCACCACGAGGAGCGGCTTATCGAACCGGGCAATCGCTGGTATATCGCCCGCGCCAGATCGGCAATTGCCTGCAGTTACAGGGAGAAGCGCAGCCATGAGAATCGGTGTCGTCGGCGCCGCCGGACGCATGGGTCGCGAGCTCGTCCGCGCGGTCCATGCCTCGTCTGTGGCGCAGCTCGCCGGAGCAATCGAACAGGCCGGATCTTCCACCCTCGGCCAGGATGCAGGAACGCTCGCCGGCGTCGGCCCCCTTGGCGTGCCCGTCACCGACGATCCCCTGTCGGTCATCACCAAGGTGGATGCGATCTTGGATTTCACCGCACCCAAGGTCAGCGTCGAACTCGCAGGGCTCGCCGCGAATGCCCGCATCGTCCACGTGATCGGCACGACCGGATGCAGCGAGCATGACGACGCGGCGATCGCCGCGGCGGCCCGCCACGCGACCATCGTCAAGGCCGGCAACATGAGCCTCGGCGTCAACCTGCTCGTGGCCGTGACGCGCAAGATCGCCGAGGCCCTCGACGAGGATTTCGATATCGAGGTTCTGGAGATGCACCACCGCCGCAAGGTCGATGCGCCCTCTGGAACGGCTTTGATGCTCGGCCGCGCCGCAGCCGAGGGCCGCAAGGTCGATCTCAACAGCGTCTCTCAGAGGGTCCGAGACGGGCATACCGGCGCACGACGCAGAGGCGACATAGGCTTCGCCGTGCTGCGCGGCGGCAGCGTCATCGGTGACCACACCGTGATCTTCGCCTCTGACGCCGAGCGGATCGAGATCACCCACAAGGCGGACGACCGCGGCGTATTTGCCCGCGGCGCCGTCAAGGCGGCGCTCTGGGCCCGAGGCAGAGGGCCGGGACTTTTCGACATGGCAGACGTCCTCGGCCTCTGAGACGTGGGACCAACGACAACGGAGACAAAGGTCTATGAAGAACGTGTTGGTGCTCGTCCGCCACGGCGAAAGCGAGTGGAACAAGCTCAATCTCTTCACCGGCTGGAAGGACCCCGACCTGACCGAGAAGGGCGTCTCCGAAGCCATGGCCGCTGGCCGCCGGTTGCGAGCCGCAGGCCACCGTTTCGATATCGCGTTCACCTCGGTTCTGACGCGTGCCCAACGCACGCTCGCCCTGATCCTGGCCGAGCTGGGACAACAGACACTGTCGACCGTCCGCGACCAGGCACTCAACGAACGCGATTACGGTGAACTGTCGGGACTGAACAAGGACGATGCGCGCAAGAAATGGGGCGAAGACCAGGTGCACATCTGGCGACGCAGCTACGACATTCCGCCCCCGGGCGGCGAAAGCCTGGCCGACACTGCGCGCCGGGTGCTCCCTTACTACGAGGCGCGCATCTGGCCGGAACTCGCGGCAGGCAAGAACGTGATCGTAGCCGCGCATGGCAACAGTCTTCGTGCGCTCATCATGAAACTCGAGAAGCTGTCCGGCGAGGAAATCGTCGCGCGGGAACTGGCGACGGGCGTGCCGATTGTGTACGTCCTGACGGCCGACGGCGCCGTCGTCTCCCGTCGCGATCTGACATCGGATTGACACGTCTCCACACCACTATCGGACGCAATCATGAGCAACCAAAGCGCCTGGTCACGATTCCGCGACGACAAGGATCTGCGGGACAAGCTGATCGGAATCTACATCGGCATCGTGGCGGTCTTGCTGGCCGTATGCGCAATGGGCGGCGCCAACGCCACCAAGGATGCGACGCGCGCGAACATCGATGCCGCGAACACGTGGGCGTTCTTCCAGGCCAAGAATCTTCGGCGGAGTGCCATCAATCTGCAGGTCGACATGCTCGCACTGCAGCTCAAGACCGACGGCGCGCTTTCCGCCGAAGCGCGCAGGGAGATCGAGACAAAGATCACCACCTACAAGGAGCAGGTCGCGCGCCTGACGACGGACAAGTCGACCAACGAAGGGCTGGACGAGTTGTTCGCCCGCGGCAAGGCGCTCGAGCTGGAGCGCGACACCGCCATGAAGCGCGACCCGTACTTCGACTGGTCGCAGGCGCTCCTGCAGATCGCGATCGTGCTGGCGTCCGTGTGTCTCGTGAGCCCGAACCTGCCGCTGCTTGCGCTCAGCGCTCTGGTTGCCTTCCTGGGCTCGGGGCTGCTCGTCAACGGCTACACGCTGATGTTTCCGATACCATTCATAGGCTGACAACCGCACCGATCCCGGCAGGCGCCGCGTAGCCGCGTCTGCCGCAAGGACTTAAGCCGCCTCTTCCCTGAAGCTCCGCGCCGTCTCGAGATCGACCGAGACCAGCTGAGAAACGCCCTTCTCCGCCATCGTCACGCCGAACAGGCGATGCATCCGCGCCATCGTCATCGGATGGTGGGTGATGACCATGAAGCGCGTCGACGTATCGGTCGCCATGCGCTCCATCATCGTGCAAAAGCGGTCGACGTTCGCGTCGTCGAGCGGCGCGTCGACCTCGTCCAGAACACAGATCGGCGAGGGATTGGTCAGGAACACGGCAAAGATCAGCGACAACGCGGTCAACGTCTGCTCGCCTCCCGACAGCAGCGACAGTGTCGCCGGCTTCTTGCCCGGGGGCTTGGCGATGATCTCCAAGCCGCCCTCGAGCGGATCCTCTTCCGACTGGATCATTTCCAACCGTGCTTCACCGCCACCGAACAGAATTCCGAACAGGTGCTGGAAGTGCCCGTTGACCTTCTCGAACGCTTCCGCGAGCCGGCCTTTCGCTTCCCGATTGAGCTGACCGATCGCGCCACGCAACTTCGCGATCGCTTCCTCGACGTCGGCCCGTTCCTTGTCGAGGGCGTTGAACTGCGCAGTCGCCGCCTCCAGATCGTCGTCAGCCGCAAGATTGACGCCGCCCAGACGATCGCGGTCCGTCTTCGCGCGGGTGTAATCGCGATCGACCTCCGCGAGTGACGGCAAAGCGGCGCCGACTTCCAACCCCGCCAGCGACAGACACCCCTCCGGTGCGCAGTCCAGCGTTTCGGCAATCTTGCGTACTTCCTCTTGACGCCGCTGCCGCGCCGCCTCCAGCACAGCTTCCGCTCTCGCGCGGGCTTCTCGGCTCGAGGCCACGGTCTCCTGAGCCGCCCGCAACTTCTGCTGCGCATCTCGAACCGCGGTGTCGGCCTCGGCCAATCGGTCCGCGGCAGCGCTCCGCGCCGCCTCGGCTTCCGAGAGCGCCGACAGCAGCTTCTCACGCTGTTCATCGAGCAGAGCCGGTAGATCCGCCATGCCCGTGAGTTCGCTCGCCGCCCCCTCGATCCGCTCGGCCAGCAACGCCCTCTGCTGCTCGGACTCGCTCAGGCGGCTGCTCCAACGCGATAGTTCGGCCTCGATCTGCCGCGCCCGCTCCAGTCGTGCCCGCTTCTCCCGTTCCAAAGTGGCGATGTCGGCGCGTGCGTGCGTGACGGCACCGCGCTTGTCCGTTGCATCCTCCTGCAGGGCCGAGAGCTGCTCCTCGAAGGGATCGCTTTCTCCCAGCGTTTCAAGCGCGGTCTCGACTTCGATCAGCCGCTCGTTGGCCTCTGCCAGGGCATCCTGCAGCCGCTCTCTCGCCTCGGTTATGTTGGCCAGTCGTGCCTCGGTCTCGCGCGCCTGCCGTTCCATGGTGGTCAGGGATTCGCGGGTACGGGAGAGCTGAGCCTGCGTTTCTCGTCCCAACTGGCGAAGACGGCGATCCTCGGCTTCGGCCGCGCGATAACACTCCACTGCCGCGGCTTCATCAGCTGCCCGGGCTTCTGCCTCGGTTTGCCGCGCTGCCTGCTGGGCCAGCAAGGCGCCGAGCCGATTGCGCTGTTCCAGTCTCGTCGCTGCGGCGGTTGATCCATGGCTTCCGGCGACGAAGCCGTCCCAGCGCCACAGATCACCTTCTCGCGTGACGAGACGCTGGCCGGGACTGAGAAGCGGCTGCAGGCGGCTCCCGTCTTCCCGCGCGACGATACCGATCTGGGCTAGGCGTCGCGCTAGAGCCTCGGGCGCTCGCACCACGTTCGAGAGCGGCGCGACCTCGCCTGGAAGAGCGGGATCGGGGCTCGTGGCTGGAACCAGTCTCCAATGCACGGCTGCCTCTTCGGAGGCGGCGGCTTCCAGGTCGTCGCCGAGTGCCGCGCCGAGCGCCAATTCGTACCCGGTCTCGACGTCGATCTGATCCACCAGCAAGGCATAATCAGTGTCGCCGGCCGGCCGCAGCAGCTTGAGCAGCGTTTCCGCCTCGGTCTTGATCTGGCTCGCGGCGAGCATCGCCGCACTGGCCGCCTCCCTGCGCCGGCCGAGGTCGCGCTGTGCGATGGCAAGCGCTTCTTCCCCTGCAATTGCCTGCGCCTCGACTTCCGCGATCTGGGCCATCAACTGCTGGCCCAGTTCAGTCGCTGCCTTGAGCTGATGCAGATCGGGTGCCCTTGCCGCAGTTTCCCGCGCTTGCGCTTCCAGAGCGGTAAGCTGCCGCTCCAGCTTGCCTACGCCGTCTCGCCGCTCGGCGAACTGGCCTTCGAGAGACCGCCTGCGCGCCCTGGCTTCGGCTGCCGCCGTCTGCATCGCACCGAGCCGCTGCTCGATCGTCCGGACTTCGGCTTCGGCTCTCGCGAGCGCCGCGCTCGCCTTCTCTTCGAATTCCTCGGCGAGATCCGTGGTAGCGGCGATCTCCCGCCGCTCCTTGTCCAAGCCCACGATCATGTTCCGCGACTCGACGATCTGCGCCTCCTCGCGACCGATATCGCGCTTGAGATGAGCGACAGCCGTCTCGAGCTCTTTCTGGCGGGCCGTCGCACGGGCGGCCTCCCGCTCGAAATTCTCCTGTTCGACCTTGAGCCGGTGCAGAGCGGCGGCGCGGCGAACCTCCTCGGCACGCAGCGGCTCGATGCCCGAGGCGACTTCCGCCTCGAGTCTGACCAGTTCGGCCTCGCGCTGCACCGCAACGCCGAGTGCCTCGAGAGAAGTGCCGAGGCCCTGTTCCGCCTGATCGACGTCGGCCTGCGCCGCGGCCCAGGTCAAGTGATGGAAGATCGCTTCCAGCCGTCGCAACTCGCTCGACAATTCCTTGTACCGACGCGCCTGACGTGCCTGCCGCTTCAAGCTCTCCATCTGTGAGTTGAGCTGTCCCAGCACGTCGGCGACCCGCGCGAGATTGTTCTCCGCCGCCTTCAGGCGAAGCTCCGCGTCATGCCGCCGGGAATGCAGCCCGGCCACGCCGGCTGCGTCTTCCAGGATCCTGCGGCGTTGCTCGGGTTTCGCATTCACGATTTCCGCGATCTGCCCCTGCCGAACGAGCGCGGGCGAGCGCGCACCAGTCGCCGCGTCCTCGAACAGGATCTTTATGTCGCGAGCGCGCGTCTCTCGGCCGTTGACCCGGTAGGCCGAACCAAGATCGCGCTCGATCCGGCGCGTCACCTCGAGCACATCTTCCGAATTGAACTCCGCAGGCGCGCGCCGATCGGAGTTGTCGAGGAACATCGTCACTTCGGCCATGTTCCGCGCCGGCCGCAGGTTCGTGCCGTTGAAGATCACGTCCTCCATGGAGGAGGCGCGCATAGACTTGTAGGACGTTTCGCCCATGACCCAGCGGAGCGCTTCGAGCAGGTTCGACTTGCCGCAACCGTTGGGACCGACCACGCCGGTTAGGCCGCGCTCGATGACGAGCTCGGTCGGCTCGACGAACGACTTGAAACCCAGCAAGCGCAGTCTGGTGATGTGCATCAGGCGGTCCTCAGGCACTCCGAGGGGTCAGAGGGGTCAGATGGCTCGGTGCCGGTCCACCTGCGAAAAGGCACCACCGGCTCAATTGGTGCCGGGGACCGCAGCGACACGACCCGAGATCAACGGATCGACCACGGCGCGGATTTCAGGCATCCCGATCACGGACTTCACGAGCCGGCCGTTCACGAAGAAATTCGGCGTCCCGATCACGCCCAGCTTCCTGCCCCGTTCCTTGACCCAGTTCAACTTCTGAATCATGTCCTGATTCTTCAGACAGTTGTCGAACTGCTCGCCAGTTATCCCCACCTGGGCCGCGACCCGCCCGATCTGATCGATGCGGACCTCTTGGGACACCCACTGGCTCTGCTGAGAAAGAAATTTCTCGTATAATATCAGATATTTATCTGGAGGTGCGCACCGCAGAGCGACCGTCGCCGTGCCCGATGCCTTGCCGATCGGGAACTCCCGGATGATGAAGCGCACCTTGCCCGTGTCGATGTACTCCCTCTTGAGCTGCGGGTAGGTCTCGAGCTGGAACTTGCGGCAGTAGGGGCACGTCAGCGAGGCGTACTTAATCAGCGTGACCGGGGCATGCTCCCGCCCCCAACTCATCTCGCCGAGCGGGCCTGCCTGCATCACCTCGGCGACGCTCGGATTCTGGATAACCTCACGGCCGCCCGTCGCCGTCTCCGGCTCGTTCGAGAATGGATTGAACGCGGCCTTGTCCGCCGTCTGAGCACCACCGCTCCCGGTGGCCCCGGTGAGCGCGCCGGGGCCGAGTGCGTCGCCCCCGCACCCCGCCAGCAGCGTCAGCACGAGCCCTGCGGCGGCCGCCGCTGTTCGCAATCGATGTCCGGCTTGAGCCACGCAACCCTCAGGTCTTGGGCAGAATGGCCTGGAGGGCCTTGTCGAAACTCTCGATCTGGTCGGACCGGTCCGTAAGGCGCTTGCCATTGATGAAGAATGTCGGGGTCGATTCGACGCCGAACATCTTCGAGCCGCGCTCGCGCATCTCTATCAACTTGTCGAGCAGCGACTGATCGGTCAGGCACTTGTCGAACGACTCCTGGGTGAAACCCGCCTGCCGAGCCATCTTGAACAATTGCGGCACGAACTGGTTCTCCGGAACGAACGCCCAGTCATTCTGGGTGCTGAACATCACGGAGTTGAACGCTATCGCCTTCTCGTCGCTACCGGTACAGCGAGCGAGCATCGAAGCAGCAACGGCCTGATTGTTGAGCGGGAACTCGCGGAAGACGAACCGCACCTTGCCCGTGTCGATGTATTTTTCCTTGAGCGCGGGAAACACCTTCACGTGAAAGTTCGCGCAGTGGCCGCAGGTCATCGAGGCATATTCGACGATCGTCACGGGCGCGTCGGCCTTGCCCATGGCCAGATCCGGCAAGGGCCCCGCCTTCATCAGATCCACGACGGAAACTTCCGCCACCGCAGGCGGGCGACGTTGCGCCCAGGACGAGGCCACCGGAACCACCAGGGCACCGATCGCGGCGGCACCCGCTGCAAGCACCGCACGCCGTTCCACGCGGCGTCGACCAGAATTCATGCTCATGCTGCCATGTCCTCTTGCACGGTCCCGACGCCCGCAGACCGCGCAGCGGCGGCTGGATCGCCGGAATTGTCACCCGAAAGCGGTTAGCAGGTTTCAATTCCGGGATTAAGGCGAAAGCTGCATCACATCGCGGTGAACACCGATCAGGCGGCATCAGGACGCATCCGCATGGCTGATCCCCGCCGCGATGCGGCCCTGGAAGATCGACTTGCGCGGTGGACGCCCCCGGGTAAGGCTAACTCGATTGACGCGATTGGGGGGATACATCATGGCGAACAAGATCGACCTGACCGGCCGTGTGGCGGTCGTCACGGGCGGGGCTCAGGGCATCGGCAAGGCCGCGACGGAACGCTTCGTAGCGTCGGGCGCCAAAGTCGCGATCTGGGACTACGACAAGGCGCATGCCGAAAGGACCGCCAGCGCCATCGGCTCAGCCGTCATCGCCGTTCAGTGCGACGTGACGGACACCGGCTCCGTCGCAGCAGCCCGCGACAAGACGGTCTCCGCCTTCGGCCGGGTCGACATCCTGGTGAACAATGCCGGCATCGCCGGGCCGACGGCTAAACTCTGGGAAGTCAAACTCGACGACTGGCGCCGGACCATGCTGGTCAATGTGGAAGGGCCGTTCAACTGCTGCAAGGCGGTGGTACCCGGCATGATCGCCCAGAACTATGGCCGCATCGTCAACATCGCATCGATCGCCGGCAAGGAAGGCAATCCGAACGCCTCGGCGTACTCGGCCTCGAAGGCCGCCCTCATCGGCTTGACCAAGTCCCTCGGAAAGGAGCTGGCCGGTTACGACATCTCCGTGAATGCGATCACTCCGGCAGCCGCGCGCACCGCAATTTTCGACCAGATCACTCAGGAGCACATCGACTACATGCTCTCGAAGATCCCGCGCGCCCGGTTCGTCACGGTCGAGGAGGTCGCCGCGCTGATCGCATTCGCCTCGTCCTCGGATTGCTCGTTCACGACCGGGCAGGTGCTCGACATTTCGGGCGGCCGGGCAACCTACTGAGGCAACCCGGCAATTCTGCCTCCGCCTCGGCTCCAGGGCCCGGACGAACCACTTTACACGGCGGTCCCCAGCCCCTAATTGCGGAGCCGGAAGTCGTCGCGACTTCTGCTGGTCGAATTGCGTCGCCGAGCGGCGACGTGAAATCGCGTCCACTGGTGGAGGTTGCATGCAATGGAACGGTTTAAGACCGCCGGCGATCTCGTAAGCTCGCGCCGTCCCGACCGGCCGACCTTCGGGTTGAGACCGCACGCCGCAGGGCGTGCCGCGCGCTGGTTCATCTCCAATTTCCCCGGAGACGTCGCCTATGCGGTCAAGGCGAACGCGTCACCGTTCCTGCTTGGCGCCCTTTACGGGGCGGGCATCCGGCATTTCGACGTGGCATCCCTGCCCGAGATCGAGGACGCCGCAACCATCCCCGATGCCAATCTCCATTTCATGCATCCCGTGAAGTCTCGCCACGCCATCCGGCGCGCTTTCCGAGCATTCGGCGTGCGCTCCTTCGCCCTCGACAGCGAAGCCGAGCTTGCGAAGATCATGGAGGAGACCGGCGACTGCAAGGACCTCACGCTGTGGGTTCGCATCGCCGTAGCGCCGAAGAATTCGCATCTGCCGCTGCAGCACATGTTCGGCGTCGATCGGGAGAAGGCGCCCGCGCTCCTGGTCAAGGCCCGACGGGTGGCGAAGGAACTCGGCATCACCTTTCACGTCGGTTCGCAGACCGTCTCCCCCGAGGCCTACACGACGGCACTCGCCGATGTCCGCCGTCTGATCGTCGAGGCCGGCGTCGTCTTGGATCGTCTCGACGTCGGCGGTGGCTTCCCGTCCATCTATGCCGAGGGTAATCCAGCGCCGCTCGGCGCATTCATGGACGCTATCCGGGCGGGGGTCGACGACCTGCCCGTCAAGGACAATTGCCGCTTGATGTGCGAACCCGGACGCGCCCTGGTTGCGGAAGCTGAAAGCTTGATCGTCCGGGTCAACGCGCGGCGCGGCAGCGAACTCTTCATCAACGACGGTGCCTACGGCGCGCTGTTCGACGCGGCCCATCTGTCGTGGGTCTACCCGGCTCGGCTCGTCGGACGGACGGCACAGGGTGGCCAACTCGAGAAGTTTTCGTTCTGGGGCCCGACCTGCGACTCGATCGATCGCATGGCGGGACCGTTTCTTCTCCCTGCGGACATCGCTGAAGGCGACTACATCGAAATCTGCAATCTGGGAGCATACGGTCGTGCGATCGCCGGCCGTTTCAACGGCTTCGGCGCCTACGAGCAGGCGATCCTGCTCGACGAGCCGATGCGCTCGATGTACCTGGGGCCCTGGGTCAACGCATCGACGGGCGGCTAGCAGTTGCTGCTGAAGCCTCCAGCGCTGGACCGACTTGCGTTCTTCGGAGCGGACATGAACCGATGATGACGCCGCTATGGAAACTGGCAGGCGGCAAGGAGCCGTGGCCGCTGCGCCGACACCTGCTGCTGTTCGCCGGCCTTGTGACGCTGCCGGAGCTGGCGCTGTGCGCATCGCTCTACTCGATCCAATCTCCCGTTATCCACTTCGGGCTTGCGGCGATCGGCGCGACGCTCACTTCTGGCGTGATGGCGTACTGGTTTGCAAGGCGGCTCGGCATACCCATCATGGAACTGAGCCGAGCAGCTCAGCAGATCGACAGCCCCATCCCCCTTGCCGCACCACACAGGGACATCACGGAAGTCGCGGCTGCCAACCTGGCGCTGCGCGATGCCCAGGATCGGGTGGCCCGCAATTCCAAGCAACTGCGCGAAAGCGAAGCCCGGCTCGCTGGCATCGTCTCGATCGCGGCTGATGCGATCATTACCGTCGACTCCGATTACCGCATCACGCTCTTCAACGAGGGTGCTGAAATCGTATTCGGATATCGCCCCGCCGAAGTCCTCGGGCGACCACTGAACATATTGCTGCCCGAGCGCCTTCGCGCAGCCCACAATCAGCACGTGACACAGTTCGTCGAGGGCGCCGTCACGTCGCGGCGCATGGGCGAGCGCAGGCCGATCTTCGGCCTGCATCGGGATGGTCACGAGTTCCCCGCCGAAGCCTCGATCTCGCGCGTCGAGACAGGTCAAGGCCGGATCCTGACGGTGGTGCTGCGAGACATCACCGAACGGCAGGCGAGCCGCTTGGCACTGGAGAAGACCAACGAGGTTCTGGAGGCCAGGGTTGCCGCGCGCACTCAGGAACTGGAAGCGGAAATGCGCCGCCGGCAGGATGCCCAGTCGGCGCTGGTCCAGGCTCAGCGCCTCGAGGCCGTCGGCCAGCTGACGGGCGGCGTCGCGCACGACTTCAACAACCTCCTCACCATCATCACCGGCAATCTCGAGTTGCTGGCGGAGCGCAACACCGATCCGGAGACGGCCGCGTTGGTCGCCCGTGCCGCCAGCGCGGCTGAAATGGGCGCGCGTCTGACATCCCGCTTGCTCACCTTTGCGCGCAGACGGAAGCTCGCACCCAGCATCCTGGATCTGAGCGTCCAGGTGGTCGGCCTCAGCGAATTGCTGAACCGGACGCTCAGAGAGGAAATCCAGCTTACGACCCACCTCGCAACGGACCTTTGGTCGACACGGGCCGATCCGAGCGAGGTCGAGAACGCTGTGGTCAACCTCGCGATCAATGCACGCGACGCCATGCCGAAAGGTGGTCGCCTCGTGATCGAGACCGCAAATGTGGTGCTCGACGGCGGGGAAAGCGGTTTCGGAGACCCTATCAAGCCGGGCGAATATGTGCGCCTGACCATGAGCGACACCGGCACAGGCATGTCGCAAGAGACCCTGAAGAAGGTGTTCGAGCCGTTTTTCACCACCAAGGAGCCTGGACGGGGAACCGGGCTGGGCCTCAGCACCGTCTACGGTTTTGCACGTCAGTCCGGCGGACATGTGACCATCTACAGCGAGATCGGACGCGGTACGACGGTCCGTCTTTATCTGCCTAGGGTCGATGGAGAGGCAGCGACCGAGATCAAGACTGCGGACAGCGCTGTGCCGATGTCTGAAAGCGGGGAGACGGTGCTCGTCGTCGAAGACAACCCCGAAGTCCGCGAAATCGCGATGCAGCGCATGGAAGGTCTCGGCTATGTCGCGGTCGATGCCGTCAACGGGGCCGCCGCAATCGCGCTTCTGCAGTCCGGACGCGAGGTCGATCTTGTTTTCTCCGATGTCGTCATGCCCGGCGGGGTATCGGGTTTCGACGTAGCGCGGTGGGTCGCCGCCCACCGTCCCCAGGTCAAAATGCTGTTGACCTCCGGGTTTTCGGAAGGCGTCGCGGAAAGCGGCGCCGTTCCGACCCCGTGGCCGATCCTCCAGAAGCCCTACAACAGGCGGCAACTGGCCGAAGCAATCGCCGCCGCGCTCGGGCGCACGTAGAGCGCCCGCCGTTTCTTGCCTGACCGCCGCTCTCAGCCGGGCATCGCCGTCTCTATGAGGCGCGCCCAGTAGGTTATGCCGTGTGGGATCGCGCTGTCGTTGAAATCATAGGCGGGATGATGACAGGCTGCCGTATCGCCATTGCCGATCCAGATGACGTTGCCGGGCCTCGCCTCGAGCATGAATGCGAAGTCCTCTCCACCCATGACAGGCGTCACGTTCGCCTCGACCTTGTCGTCGCCGACGACTTCGCGGGCAACCCGCGCCGCGAACTCCGTCTGCCGGGGATGATTGACCGTCACCGGATAGTTGCGTTGGTAATTGACGTCCGCCCTCGCGCCGTACGCTGCGGCGATCCCGTTGGCGATTTCCGTCACGCGCTTTTCCAGGAGGTCTCGAACCTCGGGATCCAGCGACCGGACAGTCCCGACCACTTCAGCCTTCTGCGGAATGACGTTCGACGCATTCCCACCTCTGAAAGTTCCCACCGTCACGACGCCGGACTTCAGAGGATCGAGGTTGCGTGACACGATCGACTGCAACGCCAGCAGGATGTTGGCGCCCACGACCAGAATATCGATCCCCTTGTGGGGCTCGGCTGCGTGGCTCCCCTTGCCGTCGAGTGTGATCTGAAAGAAATCCGCAGCCGCTAGAATAGGGCCGGTCCGAGTGGCGAACTGTCCGACGGGGATGCCGGGCGCATTGTGCATTCCGTAAACCTCCTGAATGTTCCAGCGCTCCATCATGCCGTCGTCGACCATGGCTTTGCCGCCGGCCCCGCCCTCCTCGGCCGGCTGGAAGATCAACACCGCGGTCCCATCGAAGTTGCGCGTCTCAGCCAGGTACTTTGCTGCCCCCAGCAACATGGCGGTATGGCCGTCGTGACCGCACGCATGCATCTTACCTGGCGTCTTCGAGGCATGCGGGAGCCCTGTGATCTCGTCCATCGGAAGGGCATCCATGTCGGCGCGCAGGCCGATCACCTTTCCAGAGCCGCTCTTGCGGCCCTCGATCACGCCGACGACCCCGGTCTTCCCGATGCCGGTGACGATCTCGTCACAACCGAACGCGCGCAGCTTCTCCGCGACGATGCCCGCAGTCCGGTGCACGTCGTAGAGCAGTTCGGGGTGCTCGTGCAGGTCGCGGCGCCAGGCGGTCACCTCGTCGTGCATGGCGGCGATGGAATTGATGATCGGCATGTCTATCGTCCCTCGCATCTGGCCGGCAGAGGCCGGCGAACTCGAATTGGCTGTTGGAATGATCCTTAATCCAAGGCCGGCCGAGCGGAAACCACCGGCCCGAAAGGCTGCCGCGACACCAGCGGGCTTGCCCGCCGCTGTCGCACGGTGTAGCCCGCGTGATCCGCAGTCACGACATCCCCGAGAGACCAATGGGCTTCAAGTGTGGCATCGTCGGCCTGCCGAATGTCGGCAAGTCGACCCTTTTCAACGCGCTGACGCAGACCGCTGCGGCGGAGGCGGCAAACTATCCGTTCTGCACGATCGAGCCCAACGTGGGTGAGGTCGGCGTTCCCGATCCGCGCCTCGACAGCCTCGCCGCCATCGCCAAGTCGGCGAAGATCATCCCCACACGCCTCACATTCGTCGATATCGCCGGACTGGTGCGCGGCGCTTCCAAAGGCGAAGGGCTCGGCAACCAGTTTCTCTCCCATATTCGTGAGGTCGACGCCGTGGCCTATGTGCTGCGTTGCTTCGAAGACGGCGACATCACGCACGTCGAGGGCAAGATCGATCCGGTATCGGATGCCGACACCGTCGAGACGGAATTGATGCTCGCCGACCTGGACAGTCTGGAAAAGCGAGTGCCGAACCTCGAGAAGAAGGCGAAGTCCGGCGACAAGGAAAGCAAGGCTGTCCTGACCGTGATCGAAAAAGTGTTGCCGCTTCTGCGTGAAGGCAAGCCTGCACGCATGGCGGTCGTCAACGACGAGGAGAAGCCGATCTTTCGCGGTCTCCAGCTGCTGACGGCAAAGCCGGTCGTCTACGTCTGCAATGTCGACGAAGCCTCGGCCGCTGCGGGCAACGCATTCTCGCGCAAGGTCGAGGAACGCGCCAAGGCGGAAGGCGCTGCCTGCGTTGCGATCTCGGCGAAGATCGAGAGCGAGTTTGCCGGTCTCGACCCCGCCGACAGGGAAGCCTTCCTCGCAGATCTCGGCCTGAGCGAGCCTGGATTGAACAAACTCATCCGCGCCGGATACGGCTTGCTCGATCTGATCACCTACTTCACGGTCGGCCCCAAAGAGGCGCGTGCCTGGACGGTCACGCGCGGCACCCGTGCCCCGCAGGCTGCAGGCGTCATCCACACGGACTTCGAGAAAGGCTTCATTCGCGCCGAAACCATCGCGTATGAGGATTATGTTGCCCTGTCTGGCGAGGCCGGGGCACGCGACGCAGGCAAGATGCGCCTCGAAGGCAAGGAGTACGTCGTCAAGGACGGCGACGTGATGCATTTCCGCTTCAACAATTGACGGCGCCTGAGCCGGGAGGGCCGTACATGGAGTTCCTGCGCACGTCTCCCGATGACAAGGCGAAGTGCCGGCTCCTGCTTGCTCACGGCGCAGCCGCGCCGATGGACAGCCGCTTCATGAATGAAATGTCGTCTCTACTGGCCGAGCGCGGTATCGACGTCCTCCGGTTCGAGTTCGCCTACATGGCGGCGAGACGCCAGGGCGGCAAGCGCCGTCCGCCACCCATGGCTGACCTGCTTCTCGACGAGTATCGCGCAGCCGTTGCCTCTGCGGGGCGGGATCTGCCCCTGCTGATCGGCGGCAAGAGCATGGGCGGCCGCGTCGCCAGCATGATCGCCGACGCGTGCTTCCGAACGGCCGCGATCAAGGCCCTCGTCTGCCTGGGCTATCCGTTCCACCCTCCAGCCAAACCCGATGCCCCGCGCGTCACGCATCTCCAGCAGGCCGTGTGCCCGGCGTTGATCGTGCAGGGCGAGCGCGACCCGTTCGGCAATCGGGCCGAGGTCGAAGCGCTCAGCCTGCCGTCCAACATCAAGATCGAATGGATCGGAGACGGCGATCACGACTTCGGCCCACGCGGCGCCTCGGGCTACACACGCAAAGCCAACCTGATAGCGGTCGCCGATGCGCTGTCCCGGTTCGCCGACCAGGTCGGCGGCTGAACCGCCCACTCGATGCGACCGGCGCAACTGCGCGAATTGGACGGACGCCATCGCGTTTCCGCACGCACGCCCAAGGACCGCGCTCCTGCCCCGCACGACTGAATGCGGCGCCTGTTATCGGCCCCTCGGTTTCGCGCGCGTCGTCGGCGCTGCGGAAGCGGGATCGTCCGGCCAGGCATGGCGCGGATACCGGCCACGCATGTCGCGCACCACATCATGCCAGGAACCGCGCCAGAAGCCGGGCAGATCCCTCGTCACCTGAATTGGCCGGTGGGCCGGCGACAGCAACTCCAGGGTCAACGGCAGGCGCCCCCCGACGATTGCGGGATGCGCCTTCAAGCCGAACAGCTCCTGGACCCGGATCGACAACAATGGCGCTTGCGCGCCGTCATAGTGGATGGGGTGCCTGTTACCGGTAGGTGCCTCGTAGTGCGTTGGCGCTTCATTGTCGAGCCGGCGTCTCGCATCCCACGGCAACAAGGTATCGAGCGCAGTATCGAGATCTTCCGCCGTAATCTCTGAAAGTCTCGTCCGGCCAACGACGGCAGGCGCCAGCCACTGCGCAACCGACTGCGACAGCGCCTCGTCACTGAGGTCGGGAAGCGACAGATCTCCCGCCTGACGAATGAACGCGACGCGGTTGCGCAAGCGCTCCTGGGCCTTCGACCAAGGCAATCGGGACAGGCCAATTCGTGCGATGCCCGCAGCGAGGATTTCCGCCGACGCCATTTCGGCAGGGACCGGAAGCGGTTTCGCCTCGATGACGATCGCCCCGAGCCGTCTGACCTGGCGTGTGCGCAGACTGCCGCTGGCGGCATCGAATGCCGTCTCCTGGGTGTCCGTGACACGATCGGCTGCGATGATCTCAGCTTCCGCAGGATCGAGGGGCGCTGCCAGAAGGATGCGCGTCGCAGCGGCGGTTCCGGACATGTCGGCCACCACCAGCATCGGTGCTCGCGCGAGCGGATCGGCCGGATCCAGAACACCGCCCCGGCCATTGGCGAGAAGATATTGCCCCGGTGCCCCCCGGGCCTTCGCTATCCGATCGGGGTAAGCCCACGCGAGGATTGCCGCAATCGAGCGATCGTCGCTGCTGCCGCCACCTCCTGCTCGACGTTGCGCCGTCGCTTGCCGCGCCCAGCCGAGTGCGAGGTTGCGCATCTGTCGTGCGCGTTCGCCCCGGTCGCTCTTGAACCGCTCGAGGCGACGCTCGAGATCGGTGTCCTGGCCACCCAAGCCGCGCTCCACGATCAGCGCAGCCACGAACGCGGCGCTCTCCGCATCGCCGTGATCCGCGGCGACCAGCACCATGTTCGCAAGATGCGGCGGCAGCGGCAACGCGCGGATGCGACGCCCCTGTGCCGTGATCCGGCCGTCGGCATCGAGCGCGCCGATACCCTGCAGCAGGTCCCAGGCGGACGCGATGGCTGCATCGGTAGGAGGATCGAGCCAGCGCAGACGGCGCGGATCACTCTCTCCCCAGGCGGCGCAATCGAGCAGAAGACCGGAAAGATCCGCCGATTGAATTTCAGGCGTGGCGAACGCAGCGAGGCTCGCCGTCTCCGGCTCGTCCCAAAGTCGATAACAGACCCCGGGCTCGATGCGCCCCGCGCGCCCCCGACGCTGGTCCGCCGCGGCGCGGGAGACGCGCACGGTGTCGAGCCGGGTGACGCCGACATCGGGCTCATGGCGCGGGACCCGAGCCAGTCCGCAATCGATGACGACCCGAACACCTTCGATCGTCAGCGAGGTTTCAGCGATCGACGTGGCCAGAACCACCTTGCGTCGACCGGGCGATGCCGGCTGTATCGCCCGGTCCTGGGCAGCACCTTCCATCGCGCCGTAGAGCGGCGCGATATCGACGTCGCGTCCGGCAACGCGTTCGGAGAGCCGATCGCAGGCACGGCGGATTTCTCCCTGCCCCGGCAGGAAGGCGAGAATCGAACCACGCTCGGCCGCCAGCGCCTTGAGCACCGCGTCTACTACCTGCTGCTCGATGCGCTCGCCGGGTACTCGACCGAGATATCGCGTCGTGACCGGATACGCGCGTCCCTGACTTTCGATCACCCGCGCGCCGCCGAGCAGGTCCGCAACCCGCGCTCCATCGAGCGTTGCCGACATCGGAAGGATCCGCAGATCCGCCCGCAGGGCACTTTGCGCGTCGAGTGCGAGAGCGAGGCCGAGATCGGCATCCAGAGAGCGCTCGTGGAATTCGTCGAAGAGAACCGCGCCGACACCCTCCAGGGAGGGATCTTCCAGGATCATCCGCGTGAACACGCCTTCCGTCACGACCTCGATGCGGGTCTGCGCCGAGACCCGGCTTATCAGGCGTGCGCGCAGTCCGACCGTGTCGCCCAGGCTCTGCCCCAGCGATCGCGCCATAAACTCGGCAGCTCCTCGGGCGGCGATGCGCCGGGGCTCCAGCACCAGGATCTTGCCGCGCCCCAGCCACGGTTCGTCCAGCAATGCCAGGGGAACACGGGTCGTCTTACCGGCCCCCGGCGGAGCGACCAGCACGGCGCAGTTCGAACCGGCCAGTGCGTCCCGCAAGGCCGGCAGCGCTTCGTCGATCGGCAATGGCGCGTCGAAGTGTTTCATCGGACGGCATGTCTGACACAGCGATCAGCGAGCATGATCTCTGGTCACGATTTCGTCGTGTCGACTGATTGCGGCTTGTTCACCAGATAGATGCCGGCTGCGACCAACGCCAGTCCCGCGAGCGCACCAAAGCCCAGACGTTCTCCGAGCAACACATGGCCCGCGATCACTCCGAAGATCGGTGTGAGAAACGTGAAGGAGTGGAGGCTCGCCGCAGAATAGGTCCGCATCAACCAGAACCAGGTCGTGTAACCGACGACGACGACAAGCAGCACCGTATAGAGGAACGCCAGGGCAACCTGAGGGCTGAACTTGGTGATGCCTGCTTCGCCTACGGCCAGCGACCAGCCGAACATGATCGGGGCCGACGCAGCGAGCTGATAGAGCAGGGTCTTCTCGGCGGGCGCAGAGCGCAAGCGCGACGCGCGAATGACCACCGTCGTGAGACCCCAGAAGACACCGCCGAGAAAGCACAGGATGTCGCCCCGCAAGGTTCCCCCGCCGCTTCCCTCTGCGAGTGCGACCACCATACCTGCAAACGCCGCGAGCAACCCCGCGACGCGCGTCCCCGACAAACGGTGGCCGGGCACGAAAAAATGTTCTCCGATCGCCGCGACGAACGGCGCGGAATGAAGAAAAATCGTGCCCCGCGCAGCCGGCGTCTCCGCCAGTCCGAGATATAGAGCGATGAACTCGAGGGCAAAAAAGATCGCACACACGATCCCGGCCGAGAGGGTCCCGTCGCGGCTGAAAAGCGCGATGCCGCGAAACCACGCCCAAAGAAGCAGGACGACTCCCGCGACCGCCGATCGCAGCGCCGCGTTGAGCACCGGGGATATGCCCGCGTTGGCGAGCTTCACCATGACGAGGCCGACGCCCCAGATCAGGCAGCACCCCAAGAGAACGGTGGCCGCCCGCGCATCGAGTTCCGACGGGTCGTGAGGCTGCTTGTCGCTCATTCCCAGGAACTCTCCTCTCGCCTAATCACGAATTACGACTTTCCGCGCACAACAGTTCCGGCCGGCCCGTACGCAATCGCACCGGCTTGATCGACTAGTTCTTCCAGATCAGCAAGTGACTCGGCATTGTTTTTCGGGACCGCAGGAGTGTCGTCGTAGCATTGCTTGTTGGAGATGCCTCGATTGCGAACGGAGACACGCACGGTGATTGCGTCAACCGAAGAAGCCTCACCGCTGCTGGTCGAACTGGCGAGTTCTGGTACGCCCGGCCGCGACCATCTCGAGCGCCGCAGCCGCCTCAACAAGAGGATAGCCGAAGTCGTCCGCATCCATCATATCCAGATCATCGACGACAATCGTTTCGACGCGGATGTTCTGGCCTCCTGCATCCGTCAGGTCCTGGGCCGCGAAATCCCCATCGAGATCTCGAAGTCGACCCAGGGCATTCGCGAGCAGTTCGCGAAGTCGCAGCCCGACCTCGTCTTTCTCGACGATCGCCTCGGGCCAGCGGCAACCGCGACCTCCAACATTCCGCACTTGCGGCGAGGCGGCTACCACGGCCCGATCGTCGCCGTCAGCGGCCTTCTGACACGCCAACGCCGCATCGAATTGCTGCGTCTGGGGGCGACCAGCGTGCTGCACAAGGATGATTTCGACAGCCTGCAGATTGCCGAGTTGCTTCTGGCACTATTCGACACTCCGCCATCCGGCTCTCCCCGGGGCATGTCATGATGCATGAATGCCCCGGGTCGCTGTTCGTTCAGCGGCTCTTCTTGTCATTGGCCGCAAAGCTGCTGCCGGATGCGGCGAGCCGCTCGATCAACGGGGCGATCTGCCAGCGCCCGCCGTACTTTTTCTCGTAGTCCTTGATCTTGGCTGCGACGGCGGCGAGCCCCATGTGGTCGGCTTGCCACATCGGCCCTCCGCGCCAGGCCAGGAAACCATACCCATTGAGGTAGATCGTATCGATGTCGCTTGCTCGCGATGCGATCCCCTCGTCCAGGATCTGTGCCCCTGTGTTGATGAGGCGCAGCAGACCGCGTTCGACGATCTCCTCGGCGGAAATGCCATTCCTGTGCGCGATCCCCTGCCGCGCGGCCTCGGCACGACAGAGGTCTGCCACGGTCGGATCGACCGAACGCTTGCGATCGGCCCCATAGATGTAGATCCCTTTTCCGGTCTTCTGACCGTGCCGCCCACTTTCGACGAGGGCGTCGGTCACGCGATAGAGATTCCGCCTCTCCTCGCTGATCGGGTGCTCCTTGCGGATGCGCCAACCGACGTCCATGCCAGCGAGATCCATGACCGCCAGCGGCCCCATCGCGAACCCCCACGATTCGTAGGCCGCATCAATGTCCTGTGGCGTGGCCCCCTCGAGGAGCATCGCCTGGACCTCCTCCATGTAGGCCTCGACCATCCGATTGCCGATGAAACCGAAACAGACACCGGCGACGACACCGACTTTGTTGATGCGCTTGGACACCGCCATTGCCGTAGCAAGCACCTCTTTCGAGGTCTCCGCGCCGCGCACGATCTCGAGCAGCCGCATGATGTTCGCGGGTGAGAAGAAATGCAGCCCGATCACGTCATGCGGGCGCTTCGTCGATACCGCGATCTCGTCCACGTCCAGCGTCGACGTATTGGTGGCCAGGATGGCTCCCGGCTTGCAAGCGGCGTCGAGCTTGGAGAACACCTCCTTCTTGATTCCCATGTTCTCGAAAACTGCCTCGATCACCAGGTCGGCGTCCGCCAGATCGGCGATCGACAGCGACGGCTTCACAGCCGCCAAGATCTTCTGGCCGGCGTCCGCACTCAGGCGCCCGCGCTTGACGTTGCCCTCGATCGTCTCGCGGATGCGTGCGATGCCACGATCGAGCGCGTCCTGCTTCGTTTCGACGACGGTGACGGGGAAGCCCGATTGCAGAAACGCGATTGCGATGCCGGTGCCCATCGTTCCCGCGCCGAGGACGCCGACCGTGCGAACCTCCCGCGTTTTCACGTCCGGCCCGATATCGGGAATGTTGGCAGCCATCCGTTCAGCGAAGAATGCATATTGCAATGCTTTGGCGTAGGGCGTTTGCGCAGCCTTGAGAAAGAGTTCGCGCTCCTTCGCCAATCCCTCGGCGAGAGGCAGTCGGGTAGCGTTTTCGACTGCCTCGATGCACGCCGCCGCGGCAAGGGGACCGCTGGGATGCTTTGCGAGCGACGAACGGGCCTTGGAGAAGGCGTCGGGCGGGATGCTTGCGGGATCGAGCTTGATCTCGCCGGCGCGTCGTATCCGGGAAGGGTCGGCAGCCAGCGCGTTGGCCTTGGCCACTGCTGCACCGACGAGGTCGGTTCCGACGACGTCCGCGACCAGCCCCATGGCTTTCGCTTTGGCCGCATCGATCGGCGAGCCCGAGACGATGAACGACAGCGCAGCTTCGATGCCGATGAGGCGCGGCAGGCGCTGTGTACCGCCCGCCCCGGGGATGACGCCGATCTTGACTTCGGGCAGGCCAAGCTGCCGCACATCGCTCGACGCGAGCCGCTCATGGCAGCCCAACGCGACCTCCAGGCCGCCGCCCAGCGCAAGACCGTTGATCGCCGCCACGACCGGCTTCCTGAATTTCTCGATCCGTTCGATCAGGTCCGGCAGCATGGGTTCCTGGCGCGGTTTGCCGAACTCGGTGATATCCGCACCGGCGGAAAAGGCGCGTGGCCCGCCCGTGATGACGACTGCGGAGACAGTAGGATCGGACTCCGCTGCCGTCAGCGCATCGGCGATCCCCGATCTCAGCCCATAGCTCAGCGCGTTGACCGGCGGATTGTTCATGCTAACGACCAGGACCGCGCCGTGGCGCTCCGTCGTAACCATACTCATTCTTCTCACTCCCTCGTGTCGTCCGGCTTGCGGACCAGTCCTGTCAGGCGGCAACGGCATCCGCCGCCAAATCGAGCCTTGGCTTGAAGCGATCCATGGAGCTAGTGTCGTTTGGTCCCGAACACTACAGGAGGTAACGACCGATGCTGCTCGGCACGATGATGGAACGCCCGCTGCTCGTGTCGAGCGTGATCGACTATGCCGCCGAAGTCCACCCCAATCAGCCGATCGTTTCACAGACCGTCGAGGGGGCCATACACCGCTACGGCTACCGTGAGGCCCGGGGACGCATCGCCAAGCTTGCCCATGCCCTGATCAAACTCGGCGTGAAGCCGGGCGACAGGGTAGCTACACTAGCCTGGAACGGGTTCCGGCATTTCGAACTCTATTACGCGATTTCGGGCATCGGCGCCGTTTGCCACACCATCAATCCCCGGCTGTCCGCCGAACAGTTCAACTACATCGTCAACCACGCAGAAGACGTCGCGCTCTTTTTCGACACGACGTTCGCTCCGCTGGTGGAGAAGCTTCACGCCGGCTGGCCCAAGCTCCGCCATCTGGTCGCCATGACGGACAAGGCCCATATGCCGGACAGCGCAGGGCTGATCTGCTACGAAGACATGATCGCACCGGAAGGCGTCGACATCGTCTGGCCGGACATCGACGAACGGGCCGCCGCGGGGCTTTGCTACACGTCCGGGACGACCGGCGACCCGAAGGGCGCGCTCTACTCACACCGCTCCACCGTTCTCCATGCCCTCTTCTGCCTGACCGGGATCGGCAAATCGTTCGGGCCGGATTGCTCGATTCTGCCGGTTGTGCCGATGTTCCACGTCAACGCCTGGGGCTTGAACTATACCGCTCCCATGACCGGCACGCCTCTCGTGTTGCCCGGAGCCAGGCTCGACGGGCCGAGCCTGTTCGACCTGATGGAAGCCGAGCAGGTTCGCTCAGCCTGGGGCGTGCCGACGGTATGGCTCGGGCTGCTCGCAGAGATGGCCAAGCGCGGGCGCAGGCCGATCGGGTTCAAGGAGGTGGTGGTCGGCGGATCGGCGGCGCCGCGCTCCATGATCGAGACCTTCGAACGCGACTACGACATCGATGTGATCCACGCCTGGGGCATGACGGAAATGAGCCCGATCGGCAGCATCGGTAAGCTGTCGCCCCAGGAAGAGGCGCTGCCGCTGGAACAGCGCGTGACGCTCAAGACGAACCAGGGCCACCGCATGTTCGGCGTCGACTTCAAGATCACCGACGAATCCGGAACGCGGCTGCCGCACGACGGCCAGACACAGGGAGAACTCCACGTCCGCGGCAATTCGATCGTCTCCGGCTACTTCAACAATCCCGCCGCGAGTGCCCGCTCCCACGACAAGGAGGGCTGGTTTGCGACCGGCGACGTCGCCAAGATTTCGACCCGTGGCGTGCTCACGATCGTCGACCGGACCAAGGACCTCGTTAAGTCCGGCGGCGAATGGATCTCGTCGATCGACGTAGAGAACGCGGCGCTGATGCATCCCGGGCTGCTCGCCTGCGCCGTGATCGGCGTGCCCCATCCCAAGTGGACAGAGCGGCCGTTGCTCATCGCCGTCAAAAAACCGGATGCCAACCCGACAAAACAGGAAATCCTGGCCTTGCTCGACAGCAAGCTGGCCAAGTGGCAACTCCCCGACGATATCGTCTTCGTGGAGTCGCTTCCGCTCGGCGCCACCGGAAAGGTTTCTAAGAAGGACCTGCGGGTGAAGTACCAGGACCACAAACTGCCCGAATGAGGCAGCTCCGCCATGAGGTTTCCTCTGCGCAATGCCGATAGTGCGGACGCCAATCCGGAGTAGGATGCAGTGAACACCTCGACGGCTGGAGGCACGGGCGGCGACGGACGCCGGGCGGCGTTGCTCGCGGGACCGATCCTGCCGACCCTGCTGCGGCTCAGCCTGCCCAACATCGTTGCGATGCTGGCGACGGCGACCGTCGCCATCGCCGAGACCACATACGTCGGGCGGCTGGGAACGGCGGCACTCGCGGGGATCGCGCTCGTGTTCCCGATGGTTATGTTGCAGCAGATGCTGTCTTCGGGTGCCATGGGCGGCGGCGTCTCTTCTGCGGTAAGCCGAGCACTCGGCAGCGGCGACTCTGCCCGCGCGGCAACGCTCGCCATTCACGCGATCGCCATCGGACTTTCTGCCGGTTTGTTCTTCTCCATCCTTTTCCTGGTGGCCGGCCGGGAGATCTACCGCCTGCTTGGCGGCAGCGGCGCCGCGCTCGAGCAAGCCCTCGCGTACTCGAACGTCGTCTTCATCGGCGCCACGTCGATCTGGCTGACGAACACGTTGGCCTCGATCGTGCGTGGCACGGGTAACATGCGCGTGCCGTCGGCGACGATGCTGGGCATCGCATCGGCGCAAATCCTGATTGGCGGCGCATTCGGCCTCGGCCTGGGACCATTCCCACGGCTCGGCATGGCCGGCGTTGCGATAGGTCCTCTCGCCGCGTTCACAGGTGGCGCGATGTTCCTCGCCTGGTACATCGGCACCGGCCGCTCCGGAGTGCCTCTCTCACTGCGGGGGCAGCGCCTCCAATGGCCCATGTTCCGCGACATTCTCAAGGTGGGCGCCGTCGCCTGCGCCTCACCGTTCCAATCCGTCCTCGCCATCCTGATACTGACGTCCCTGGCTGCGCGGTTTGGAACCGAAGCGCTCGCAGGATACGGGATCGGCGCGCGTCTGGAGTTCCTCCTGGTGCCGATCACCTTTGCAATCGGTGTCGCCTGCGTGCCCATGGTCGGCATGGCGATTGGAGCGAACGACGTGCCACGCGCCCGGCGCGTGACCTGGACAGGCGGCCTGCTCTCCGCGGTTATGATGGGAGCCCTGGGCATGCTCATGGCCGCTGTCCCGTCCCTTTGGGCAACGCAATTCACCAGCGAACCGCGGGTCGTCGAGGCGGCCTCGACGTATCTACGCTGGGCGGGCCCGTGCTACGGGTTTTTCGGGCTGGGACTGTGCCTTTACTTCGCTGCCCAAGGCTCCGGCAAAATACTCGGCCCGGTGCTCGCGCAGACCCTCCGCTTGCTCATCATCTTGTGCGGTGGCTGGTGGCTCGCGTCGATTGCGGCCCCGCCCTGGGCGCTGTTTGCTCTGGTGGGGTTCGGGATGGTCGTCTACGGGCTCTCCACCGCGCTGTCGATCCATCTGTCGGATTGGTCACCTCGCCTGGTGGCGAGCCGCTAGCGGCCCCTGTCAGCGCCCGAGCACATCGAGCAGCGCCTCGGTCATCTCCCGGCAATTGGCTGTGCCGCCCATGTCCCGGGTCCGTGTCCGCGTCTCGCGGAACAAGACCTCGATGGCGCGCTCGATCTCGGCGGCCGCCTCCGTGTGACCCAGGTGCTGCAGCATCATTGCGCCGGACCAGATCTGTCCGATGGGGTTCGCGATCCCCTTGCCCGCGATGTCCGGGGCAGAGCCATGCACCGGCTCGAACATCGAAGGGAACTCGCGCTCGGGATTGATGTTGCCACCCGGCGCGATCGCGATCGTGCCGGTGGTTGCAGGCCCCAGATCCGAAAGAATGTCGCCGAAGAGATTGGAGCCGACGATAACATCGAACCATTGCGGGTTGCGCACCAGATGCGCAGTCAGAATGTCGATGTGGAACTGGCTCGTCTTGACTTTGGGATACTCCTTCGCGATCGCCGCAAACCGCTCGTCCCAATAGGGCATGGATATCGAGATGCCGTTCGACTTCGTCGCGCTCGCCACTTCCTTGCGGGATCTCGTCATCGCAAGCTCGAACGCATACCGCATGACGCGGTCGCAACCGCGCTTCGTGAACACTGCCTGTTGGATGGCGGCCTCGTACTCCGTGCCCTCGTACATGCGACCGCCGATGGAGGAGTACTCACCCTCGTTGTTCTCGCGCACGATCCAATAGTCGATGTCGCCGGCCTTGCGACCGGCGAGCGGACTGGCGACGCCGTCGAACAGACGCACAGGGCGCAGGTTGATGTACTGCTGGAACCCGCGGCGAATGGGGATCAGCAATCCCCAAAGCGAAACGTGATCCGGCACACCGGGGAACCCGACGGCGCCGAGAAAAATCGCATCCGCACCACGGATCTGATCGAGCCCGTCGGACGGCATCATCGCGCCGGTCTTGCGATAACGTTCGCAACTCCAATCGTACGTATCCCATTTGAACGCGAGACCGTGCCTGCTCCCCACAGCCTCGAGAACTCTGATCGCTTCGGGAACCACCTCGTGCCCGATGCCATCACCTGGGATGACGGCGATACGCAGTGCGTTGGACGTCGGCTTCCTGCTCTGGGTGCTCATGTGATTGTCCTATCGAAACGCGGGGCGTCAGCCCTTGCGAGCGCCGGAGTAGCGCTGCTCGGCCACGTAGTAGTCGTCGAAGCCGATGATGCTGCGCAGCTCGGCGAAATCCATGGTCTGTCCGCCAGGGTGACGTCCTGCCGCGAACTCCGCGAGGCAGGAGCGCATCGCCGCCATCGCCGCGGACATCAGCGTCAGAGGGAAAATTGCGAACGCATAACCCAGCTCGCGGAGTCGCGCGGGATCTGGAATGGGTGTCGCACCGCCTTCGACCATGTTCGCCATGTGCAGCCCCGGCGCTTCACGGCAAACGCGAGACATTTCGCTTTCGCTGCGTGGCGCTTCCACGAACAGGATGTCCGCCCCGGCATCTCGAAACGCGTTCGCGCGCCATAAGGCCTCGTCGAGTCCGTGGGTCGCGCAAGCGTCGGTCCGCGCGAGAATGAGAATGTCTCCACCGCGGCTCCTCACCGCCTGACGCGCATGGACCGCGGCCCTGATGCGGTCTATCGCTTCGCCGCGATCCACCACCAGCTTCCCTTTGGTGTGTCCGCAACGCTTCGGCGCGACCTGATCTTCGATCATGACGCACGCGGCGCCAGCCTGCGCATAGCCCTGAACTGTGCGTTCTACGTTGAGCGCATTGCCATATCCGGTATCTCCGTCGGCGATCACTGGGATCGGCACCGCGGCACAGATGTCCCGCACACCGGCAACGATCTCTCCGTAGCTGATCAGGCCGAGGTCCGGGGCGCCGATGCGGGAGGCGGATACGCCAAACCCCGTCATGAACGTAAAGGGAAAGCCCGCATCGGCAATCATGCGCGCGGACAGCGCGTCGTAACAGGATGGAATGAGAGGGAACCGGTCGTTCCGCCGCAACCGGTCCAGCAAAGTCGCCGCAGAACTTGTCATCGATCGAGATCGCCTCTGGGCCCGAAGGGGCCGGTCCCGTCGGGTATCCTGAGCAAGTCTCAGGGCCCGAATCCTATTGCCGACAGCAGGCCGAACATCGTCGCGAAGAACGCCACGAGAAAAGTCGCTGCGAACGCTCCAACCACCAGCAGCGGGTGAACGCTCCGGCCGTTGCGTGCGGCCCAACCCAGCAAAGCTCGCGCTCCGAATGCGGCGAGCAGAGCCGAAAAAAGTCCGACGACCAGCATGATCATGGCTTTTCCCGGCGCTGTCGCATCGTCTTCCTGCGAGATTACTTCACGCTCGCGGCTGCCTTTTCGGCGAAACGTCCCTCGAAGGTCTTGGCCAGGTCGAACTTCGCGGACTTCATCTCGGCGTCGAACTGCTGAAGAAACGCCAGCGTGCGCTGCTGCACGTCCGCGGTGATCACGCCGGTGCGCGAATAGCATTCGAGGCAGGCCTTGACGGCGGCGATGTAGAGAGACTTGTCGCCGAGGTGATACTCGGCGGGAACATTGTCCGCGATCTGCTCCGGCGTCGCCTTTTCGAGCCACTTCAATGTTTTGTAGAACGCGTTCGCGAGTGCCTGCACCGTGCTCGGATTCTTGTCGATGAAGTCCTGCTTGATGTAGAGCGAGGCGGCCGCCATCGGTCCGCCGAAGACCTTCTGCGTGCCCGCCACGCTCCGCGTCTCGGCCAGCACGACGATGTCCTTGTCGGCCTCGAGCTTGGCCGTGACCGGATCGATGTTCGAGATCGCGTCGATTTCGCCCTTCTTGATGGCTGCGACGGCGGCGGCGCCCGTACCGACGCCGATGAAAGCCGCGTCGTCCTTGGTGAGCCCCTCCTTCGCCATCAGATACCAGACCATCATGTTGGTCGAAGAGCCCGGCGCCGATACGCCGATCTTTGCTCCCTTGAGGTCCTTCACCGACTTGATCTTGTCGGCGCGGTCGGCCTTGATGCCGAGCACGATCCCAGGATTGCGCCCCAGCTCCATCACCGCGCGGATGTCCTGGCCCTTGGCCTGCATGCGCAGCGTGTGCTCATAGGCGCCGGTCACCACATCGGCCGAGCCGCCGACCAGAGCCTGAAGCGCTTGGCTTCCGCCCTTGAAGTCGTTGATCTCGACGTTGAGGCCCTGCTCCTTGAAGAAGCCGAGTTTGTCGGCGAGCGCGAGCGGCAAGTAGTAGAGCGAAGGCGCCCCGCCGACCCCGAGCTTGACGTCCTTCTTCTCGGGCGCCTGCGCGTGAGCGACGCCCAGCATTGCCAGTGCCCCAGCGATCATCCCGATCGTTCGTGCCAGTCTCATTCGTTACCTCCCAAAGTCAGAGTCGTTCCAACTGCACTTGTGGCCGCCAGACCAGCAGCCGGTTCTCTACGCGCGTCACCAGCCAGTCGATGATCAACACGAACGCCATCAGGATCACCATGCCGGCCAGCACGCCCGTGATGTCGAACACGCCTTCGTATTGGTGGATCAGATAGCCCAATCCCGCGCTTGCGCCCAGGTACTCCCCCACGACGGCTCCGATGATGGCGAACCCGACGGAGGTATGCAGCGACGAGAACATCCAGGACAGCGCGCTCGGCCAGTAGACATGGCGCAGGAGCTGACGTTCGTTCATCCCCAGCATCCGCGCATTGGCCAGAACCACAGGATTCACCTCTTTCACGCCTTGATAGACGTTGAAGAAGACGATGAAGAAGACCAAGGTCACGCCGAGCACGACTTTCGACCAGATGCCGAGACCGAACCAGAGCATGAAGATCGGCGCGAGAATCACCCTGGGCAGCGCGTTCATCATCTTGATGTAGGGGTCGAACACGGCCGAAAGCAGCGGCTTTCTCGCAAACCAGAAGCCGAGCGCCACCCCGAGCGCCGATCCGATCACGAACGCGAGCATCCCCTCGAGCAGGGTGATCCAGAGGTGGCGCCAGATTTTCCCCGAGGCGAACAGATCCCAGACCCGCGCAGCGACCTTCAATGGCTGCGAAAAGAAAAACTCGGGGAAGACATACCAGGGCTTCGACCCCCCGTACGAAATCGGTACCGTCGACCCGAGATGCCAGACGACGAGCGCCAGCATCCCGACCAGGATTTGCAGAGCCAGCAATGTGGTGCGAGATCGGGGCATCTTGGACCTGATAGGCGTCGCGCGCGGAGACCTTCTGGGGTCGCCAGTGTGACCGGGCGCCCGCCATGCGGCAATAGTCGAGGCCGCGTCGTCCCGCCAGTCCCTGCCGCCCATTGCAGACGGCGGGCGCCCGGCAGATAAGGAGGCGTCGGCTCACGCGCGTCATTTCGTGCTGGAAGGAAGCCCCATGCGAGTTGCGATCCTCGGTACCGGAAAAATGGGCAGCGCCATCTGCCTGCGTCTCCTGGAAAATGGGCATGTGGTGACCGTTTGGAACCGGACGCGCAACCGCCTCGAACCTTTGCTTTCAGCGGGAGCGCAGGAAGCGCCTTCGCCACGGCTCGCGGCCGAAGGAGCCGAGGTCGTTCTATCGATCGTGACGGACGGGCGGGCGCTGGACGCGATCTACGGCGGTCGCGATGGCGTTCTAGCCGCCGATTTTACGGGCAAGTGCGTCCTGGAAATGAGCACGGTGCGCCCCGGCGAGCAGGTCGCGCTGGCGCGGAGCGTGAGGTCCAAGGGCGGCCGTTACGTCGAGTGTCCCGTGGGCGGTACGACGAGCCCGGCCCGGCAGGGGAAGCTGTTGGGTCTGGCGGGCGGAGAGGCCGTGGACATCGAGTCCATCAAGCCTCTGCTCGAGCAACTATGCCGTCGTGTGGAGCACGTCGGACCGGTCGGTGCCGGCGCGAGCATGAAACTCGCGATCAACCTGCCGTTGCTGGTCGCCTACCAAGCCCTGGGAGAGGCCGTCGCACTCTGCCGCAGCGCCGGCATGGACGCACACCGCCTGATGGAATTGTTTTCGGACACGTCGGGGGCTCCCAACGTCCTCAAGACGCGGGGGCCGGCAATCGCGGATGCCCTGGTCGGGCGTGGGACCACTGCGCCCGCGTTCGACATCGACTCGATCCGCAAGGACCTGCGGACCATGCTCGCCGAGGCCCGTGACCAAGGCACGAGCTTGCCCCTGGCCGAGCGCACCCTTGCAGTCTTCGATCAAGCGGCTGCGGAAGGTTGGGGCAGCCGGGACGGCACCTGGCTGCCGTCATACTGGCCGGGCAAATCCCGCTGATCGCTCCGTCGTCAGGAGCATCCACAATCGTCGTCGGCGAGCCTGTGGTCCATGGACCGCGCGGGCTCGGGGCAACCCGAGTCGCCGACCACTTTCGCAGGAACGCCCGCTACGGTCTTGTTGGGTGGTACGTCTTTCAGCACCACGGACCCGGCAGCGACCTTGGAACAGTCGCCGACAACGATGTTGCCGAGCACTTTGGCGCCCGCCGCCAGAAGCACGTTCTTGCCGATCTTGGGATGCCGGTCACCCGTTTCCTTGCCGTTACCACCCAGCGTGACGTTCTGAAGGATCGAGCAGTTGTCGCCAACCACCGCGGTCTCGCCGATGACGATGCCGGTGCCGTGATCCAGCATGATCCCGCGTCCCATGCGGGTAGCCGGATTGATGTCGACCGCGAAAATGCGCGACGATTGGCTCTGGAGGTACAGCGCGAAATCCCTGCGCCCGGCGTTCCACAGCTCGTGTGCGAAGCGGTGGGTGACCAGGGCATGGAAGCCTTTGAAATAGAGCAAAGGCTCGATGTATCGCATGCAGGCAGGGTCACGATCGTAGACCGCTTGGAGGTCCGCCCGGAAAATGGCGCCGAGATCCGGCGCCTGTTCGAGTACCTGTGAAAACGTGTTCCCGATCAGCACCGCGTCGACATCGGAATGATTGAGCCGCTGGGCCAGCCGATGGCAGATCGCATCTTCGAGCCGGTCGTGGCTCAGGATGGTGGCGAACATGAAGCCACCCAACGCCGGCTCGTCACGGACGACGGCTTCGGCCTCGCTCCTGACCGCAGCCCAGATCGGATCGTGGCTCACGAGCGCCGCCGGGCGGCGGGGTGTGGAGGTTGTCGGTGCCATGGCAACTCCCAAGGAAATCGGTCGCAATCGCGGTATTCTACATTGGAACGGCCCGGACTGCGCACAAGACTTCGTCATTGACTGCTGCAGCGCAACATGAGATAAGGACGCCAGATGCGGATCGAACGCATCGTCCGGCGCTGTAGCCGCGTGAGGGATGTTTCGCTGCCGTCGTATCGGCTCGCTGTCCCGCGCTCTAGCTCTCGACCCTCCAGCGACATCGACCCCCGTTTCACGCCGGGGCAAGACCCCACGAGCCGCCCGAACCGGTAAAGGCCGGCCGACGGCCGCCATCGGCGCGTGCTCTCACTTGGAAAGTGACCATCTTGAAGAATTTCTCCGAGCTCGGCCTCGCCCCCGAGCTGCTTTCGGCCGTCTCTGCCGAGGGCTACACACAGCCGACGCCCATCCAGGCCCAAGCTATTCCAGCCGTCCTGACCGGCCGCGATCTGCTGGGCATCGCCCAGACCGGAACCGGCAAGACCGCTGCATTCGCGCTTCCGATCCTCAATCGTCTGGCCGCCGACCGGCGACCGGCGCCCCGCAAGGGCTGCCGCGTGCTGGTGCTGTCACCGACGCGTGAGCTCGCCTCGCAGATCGCGGAAAGCTTCCGCGTCTACGGGCGCAATCTGGGCACGCGCGTCGCCACCGTCTTCGGTGGCGTCGGCCACCGCCCCCAGATCCAGGCCCTGGCCCGCGGGGTCGACGTTCTTGTCGCCACGCCCGGCCGCCTGATCGACCACCTCGAAGAACGAAATGCCGACCTGTCGACGGTCGAGGTGTTCGTCCTCGACGAGGCCGATCAGATGCTCGATCTCGGCTTCGTCAAGCCGATCAGACGCATCGTCAAGGCGCTGCCTGCAAAGCGACAGAACCTGTTCTTTTCGGCCACGATGCCGAAGGAGATCGGAGAACTCGCAGCGGAGTTGCTGTCCGACCCCGCCCGCGTGTCCGTCGTGCCGCAGGCGACAACCGCCGAGCGCGTCGATCAGCGCGTCATCCACGTCGAATCCCACAAGAAGAAGGCGCTTCTGGTCGAGCTGTTCCGCGATAAGGCTATGGAGCGCACACTGGTCTTCACGCGCACAAAGCGCGGCGCGGACCGTGTCGCCAAGCACCTGGAAGGCGCAGGTCTGACCGCGGCCGCCATCCACGGCAACAAGAGTCAGCGCCAGCGCGAACTTGCGCTCGACGCCTTCAAGTCGGGCGACGTCCGCATCCTCGTGGCGACCGACATCGCAGCCCGCGGCATTGACGTGGAGCGTGTCTCCCACGTGGTCAACTTCGAGCTGCCCGAGGTTCCAGAGAGCTATGTCCACCGCATCGGGCGCACGGCCCGGGCCGGCGCCGAAGGCACTGCAATATCGCTCTGCGACCACGAGGAGCGCGACCTGCTCCGCGACATCGAAAGAGTGACTCGCCAGCGCATTCCGGCCGCCGACCGACGGAACGACGCCAACCTCACGACGGAAAGCCCCGCACGTGGCGGGAACCGGGAGGAACCCGACGACCGCGACGATGCGCGCGGCGGCGTCCATCGCGGCGGGAGCCGTCAGGGCGAACGGCGCGATCACCCCAGGACGGCGCGCCCGCACGGGCGCGGACGCCCGCAGCACTCTCAGCAAAAGCCGGCCGATCGCACCGACGGCGAAAAGCGTCATCCCAATCGGGACCGCCGGGACGGCGAGGGGAAGGAGATCTGGAGCAACTACGAGCGGCCGCAAGCCCCCCGCCGGCACGAGCATCCCGAAGGTCGCAAGCAGCACGGAGCGAACCATCAGCCGCGCAACGGGCGCGGACGCACCGATCACCGCGATCCCGCCAGCACGCCGCACAGTTCCCACCGCTCGCGAGACGGCCAAGAAGGCAACCGCCATCAGGGCCGAAGCACAGGCGGCGAAACCCAGCATTCGCGCCCGCCGCGCCCCGACCGGCGCGAAGGGGGCGAACGCGGCCGGCGGAACTTTCGCTGACCACGGGCCGCTTCACCTCCCGTGAAAGGCTGACATGCCGGCCGAGCACTCGACCTGCGCGCAAACGCGTGGCAGGTCACGGGCCTGTTCGATAGCGGGCATGGCCGATGAAGCTCGACGACGAAGAAGAAGCGATGCTTGCCGGCGCGATGGGGCCGGTGCGCCAATGGGCGATGCGGCATCAGATCGCCGTCGGTGGCTTCTTCGACGCTCGGGATTTCGTCAAAGTCTCCCAGGCGCACGTCATGGCCGATACCGAGAGCCTCGGCCCCTCGGGGGTCGAATGGCTCGAGGACTTGGCGCGCCATTCGCCGCTTCATCGGCGGGTGCGCATCCCTACCATTACGGATCCCCGCGGGCTCGATTTCGAGAGCTACAAGCGGCTCCGCCAGACCGATCAAATGGCCGACCTCGAACGTCGCGCGAGCGCGGCCTTCGAGGCGCTCGGCGTTCTGATGACCAATACCTGCATCAATTATCAGGCGGTTCTCCCCGCCGTTCGAGGCGAGCATCACGCGTTCGGCGATACCGGTGTCGTCATCTACACCAACTCGGTCATGGGCTCCCGCTCGAACTTCGAGGGCGGACCCTCCGCACTCTCTGCAGGGCTCACCGGCTGCACGCCGCGCTACGGCTATCATCTCGATGATCAGCGGCGCGGGACTCTGCTGTTCGAGGTGCGGCGTCAGCCGAAGGATCTGGCGGACTGGGGCGCGTTGGGCGGCATCGTCGGCAAGGCCACGAACAGCTACTGGCAGGTCCCCGTCATCGTGGGGCTCGACCGCGGCCCGACGTCCGATGCCCTGAAGCACTTCGGCGCTGCACTGGCGAGTTTCGGCTCGGTGGCCCTGTTCCACATGCCTGGGATCACGGCCGAGGCAAGCACTCTCGCCGACGCGTTCCAAGGCGTGCCGACACCACGCGCAACCATCATCGACGATGCCGACTACTCTGGCTTCTACAAAGCTTATGCGGCTCCAGGAGACAAGCTCGACGTCGTGGTCTTCGCCGCGCCTCAGCTTTCCGTGATCGAGATGCAGACGATCGCCGATCTCATCGAGGGACGCCGCATCGCTTCGCACACGGCGTTGATCGTCACCACGTCGCCGGAGAACAAGTTTGCTGCCGACCGTATGGGCCTCACAAAGCGGATCGAAGCCGCCGGCGGCATCGTCGCCGCCGGTGTCTGTTTCTACCAGAGTTACGCTCGCGAGATGGCAGAGGCGAACGGCTGGCACCGGCTGATGACCAACTCGGCAAAGCTCGTCAACATCATCGCCGGCTATGGCTATCAGCCCACACTGGGAACCATGGAGCACTGCATCGACAGCGCGGTCTCCGGGAGGATCGTGTAATGGCGATCGTGTTCGCATGCCACCGCGGCGTCGGTCCTGCGGTCAGAGGAACGGCCCTCGTCGCGGACGACAATTTTTCCGCTCGTTACGATCTCGATCGCATCAATGGCGTGTTTTCCCGGCCGGCCCACAAGCTCTATGGCGAACGTTACTTCGATCGCATTCTCGTTCTGGTGACCGCAAAGGGTGGCGTCGCCTCGGCCTGGATGCTCCGCGAGATGACCTCGCGCGGCATGGCACCCAGGGCGATACTGTTCGACCGCGCCAACACGATCCTCGCGCAAGGCGCGGCTTTCGCCGACCTCGCCATGGTGGATCGGTTCGCTGATGGTCCACCCCACACATTCATTCACACGGGAGACGAACTCATCGTTGAGCCGGCCGAAGGGCGCGTGACCGTGCTGAACCGGTGAAGGCGAACGCCGTTGGCCCTCATTGCTTCTCCGGAAACAACGCCCCAATCGGCACGAGCAGTGCACCGACCACTGGCATCAACAGTGACCCCAGCAGAAAGCCGATGATGCCGTCGAGCAGGGCTGACATGCTCCACGGCAGAATGCCGGCCTTCGCGCCGCCGGCCATCCATTTCGCCAGCGACGATATGGTGTCGTAGGGCCAGGACACATGCATCTCGTGCAGGCTGTGAAGCACGATACTTCCCCCGACCCACAGCATCGCAGCAGTTCCCACGATCGAGATCAGCTTGAGCACATGGGGCATCCCGACGACGAGAGCCCTGCCAAGCGACCTCGTCAGCTCCATCCGGCCGCGCCGGGCGAGACGAACACCCAGATCATCGACCTTCACCAGCAGCGCGACGACGCCATAAACCAGGACCGTGATCAGGATCGCAACGGTCAGCAGCGTTGCTGCGCGCATCCAGAAACTCGTGCTCTCGATCGTGGCCAACGCAATCGTAATGATTTCGGCGGAGAGGATGAAATCTGTCTTTATGGCTCCCTTGACCCGCTGCTCTTCCAGATGGGCCGCATCGAGCGTGGAAGCCGACTGAGGCCCCTTGTCGACGTTGCAGTGTACGCATGCCAGATCTTCTCGGCACCCTCGAAGCACAAGTACGCCCCCCCGGCCAGCAGGAGCGGCGGGATCGCCCATGGCGCCACCGCCTGTAGCGCAAGCAGCGCCGGCAGCAGAATGACCAGTTTGTTGAAGAGCGATCCGCGGGCGATTTTTGCAATGATCGGCAATTCGCGGGCAGCAGGCAGTCCCGTCACGTACTTGGGCGTTACGGCGGCGTCGTCGATCAATATGCCTGCGGACTTGCTGCTGGCCTTGGCCGCATGGGCAGCCACGTCGTCGATCCCGCTCGCGGCGAGCTTGGCGATTGCGGCGATGTCGTCGAGCAGAGCGAGGAGGCCGGACATGGATATCGAACTGAGCCCTTGTGCTGCGCGCCAGTGCCGGCATGGTCGAGATGCCGGCGCGATAGTCAATAGACCATCGACGATTTCGTCCCGGATCCGTTCACGCCGCGGATTCCCGGATTTCACGATCGTTGCGGGCCCCAACGACCCGGATCAGCGCTCCGGGCGTCGGCCCCCGGAACACCGTCTTCCGGTCCTACCTCGTGCTGTGTTGCCGGCGGCATGCCTTGCCGGTTCCAAACCACAGCTGCGGATGAAATTCGCTTTTGATCTCGGCGTATCAGTGATGCAAAAGGTCTAGCCGCACTGGCGCGAGCCGCTCGCACAGGCGAGAATAGAACGAGTTGAGTTGCTCATCTCACGAACCAGGTCGCGAGGTCCGCTTGCAGGAATTCGAATACAGTCGTCCGACGACGATCGCCGAAGCCGTTCGACTGCTGGCGGAGGACTCCGCCCGCCCGCTGGCGGGAGGGAGCGATCTGATCCCCCAAGTCAGGGAAGGCCGTCGATCCCTGCGCCGGGTCGTCGACCTCAAGCACATCCCGGCCCTGACGAGCATCGAGAGAACCGCCGATGGCGGCTGGCGTCTCGGAGCCGCCACGAGCGTCGTCGCCATGCGCCGGCACCGCGCCTTCGTCGAAGCTCACGGCGAGTTGGTGGATTCCGCCGACCTCATCGGAAGCCTCCAGGTGCGTTCGCGCGCGAGCCTCGGAGGCAATCTGTGCAATGCCGCTCCGTCGGCCGACGGCATACCACTGCTGTTCGCGCTCGATGCCGTGGCCGAGATCCACGGAGCTCGCGGCGCGCGCCGAATTCCCGCCGCCGACGTTTGTATCGGACCGGGTCGAACCAGCCTGGACTCCGGCGAGTTGCTGGTCGCGCTCCACCTTCCCCCCCGCCCCTCGCGCTCCGCCGCCCGCTATCTGCGCTTCACCCCACGTCGCGAGATGGACATCGCGATTGCCGGCTCGGGCGTGCGGATCGATCTCGACACCGGCAATGTCGTACGCACCGCGCGGGTGTTTCTGGCCTCGGTCGGTCCTGTGCCGATACGCGCGGAGCGTGCCGAAGCTTTGCTCACCGGCGCCCGCGTCACCGCGGCTCTTTTCGAGCAAGCGGGCACCGCCGCCGCCGAACAGGCGCGGCCCATCAGTGACACACGCGGATCTGCGAACTACCGGCGGGACCTCGTCACCGTTCTGACGCGGCGCGCCCTGACCGACTGCGCCCGCCGCCTGGGAGCCGACCTCGCATGAAATCCATTGTCCGACTCGAAGTGAACGGAGAACCGCAGGAGGTGCTCGCCGACACGCGAGACCGCCTCCTCGACCTCCTGCGCGAAGGTCTCGGCCTGACCGGCACCAAAGAGGGCTGCGGAAACGGCAATTGCGGAACCTGCACCGTCTTGGTCGGCGGGGACCCGGTCTGTGCATGCCTCATGTTAGCGGCGGAAGCCGACGGAACGAAGATCACGACGATCGAGGGTGTGGCGAACGGCAACACGCTCCACGCCGTTCAGGCCGCGCTCGTGGAGCATGGCGGGACCCAGTGCGGCTTCTGCACACCGGGGATCGTGCTTTCCGCCATCGCTCTGTTGGAGAACAACCGGTCCCCGAGCGAAGACGAGGTCCGCACGGCGATCGCCGGGAACCTGTGCCGTTGCACCGGCTACGACAAGATCGTCGCAGCTATTCTCGCCGCGAGCACTGCGCCCAAGGCCGATGGAGCGCCGCGATGAGCGAGCACGACGCAAATGCCGCGACAGCCGGGCGATTGCAGGTCGTCGGCAAACGCGTGCCGCGCATCGATGGTGCGGAGCGCGTGACCGGGCGCGCCCTCTATCCCGCCGATCTGAAACGCCCCGGCATGGTGGCCGGCGCAATCAAGCGCAGCGATCACGCACATGCGCGGATCCTGAAGATCGATACGAGCAAGGCGCGCCAGTTGAAGGGCGTACTGGCCGTGATCACGGCGGACGATTTCCCCAAGATTGCGCCGGGAACACTTTACCCGTTCGGAGAGACCGGGGCCGATGCATGGATTTCGGCAATCACGGTCATGGCCCGCGACAAGGCGCTCTGGCGAGGGCATCCCGTTGCCGCCGTCGCGGCGGTGGATGAGTACACGGCCGCCCGTGCGCTCCGATTGATCGACGTGCACTACGAACCGCTCCCGGCGCTGATGGATTTCGATGCTGCGACCGCGGCCGATGCCCCGCTGATCGTTCCCGATGCGAAAGCCAAGGGCTTCGACGCCGACACGACGCCGCCGCGCAATGCCGGCGGACGAACATTGATCGCACGCGGCGATCCGGCAACCGCGATCGAACGGTCGACGACTTCCGCGGAAATCTCGACCGAGATCGACACCGCCCACCAAGGCTATCTCGAACCGCACGCGTGCGTCGCCGAGACCGACGGCAACGGCGCCGTAACGATCTGGGCATCCACCCAAGGCGTGTTCCCGACCGAGCTTCAAGTCTCGGTGTTGCTGGGTCTGCCGCAGTCGAAGATCAAGATCGTTCCACTGGAAGTCGGCGGCGCCTTCGGCGGCAAAATCACCGTCCACGTCGAGCCGGTGGCGGCCCGTCTCTCGCAGTTGACAGGCCGGCCGGTCAGGATCGTGACGACGCGCGAGGAAGTCCTGGCGGGTGGATCGGGACCGGGAGCCGCAGCTCGCATCCAAGTTAAAGTCGCGGCCGACGCGGCCGCACGTATCACGGCGATCCAGGGGCGCTACCTGCTCGATACAGGCGGCCTCCCCGGCACGCCGACGACGCTGATGATGCAGGCATCCGCCGCGCCCTACCAGTGCGAGAACATCTCGCTGGAAGGTATCGATATCCTCACCAACAAGCCGCGCACCGAAGCCTATCGCGGTCCCGGCGGCATCCAGGCCGCCTTCGCGTTGGAACAGGCCGTCGACGAACTCGCGATCATGCTCGCGATCGACCCGCTGGAACTCAGGCGCCGCAACGCGGCGATAACCGGCAGCACGATGCCGATCGGGACGCCCTTTCCTTCGATGCCCATCGTCGGCGTGATCGAGAGGATCGCACGGCATCCGTGTTGGACCGATCCGTTGCCGGCGGGTCGGCTGCCGCGCGGACGCGGTGTCGCCCTGGGCTACTGGCGTGGCACGTCGATGACGTCTGCGGCGCACGTGACGATCTCGGGCGACGGCCGTCCGATGGTGACCATGGGAGCGGTCGACATCACCGGCACGCGGACGGCAATGGCGCAGGTCGCAGCCGAAGAATTCGGGCTCGCCGTCGACGATGTTCACGTCACGCAGGGCGATTCGAAAGCATCGGGCTATTCCGACGTATCAGCCGGCAGCCGCGTCGGCCGGACGATGGCGGCCGCCGTCGCCGAAGCCTGTCAGGATGCGCTGACCCAGTTACGCCGCAGGGCCGCGGAGAGGCTCCAGAGCCCGCTCGACGAGACGATTTACGCACGGGGTACGTTCAGCGCGAAGCGTGGCGGCTCGATCGGTCTTCCCGACCTCATGCGCGCCACCCTGACCGAAGGCGCCGTGATAGGTCGCGGCGTCTCCTCGAAGCTGCCCCTCGGCGTCGAGGTCGGCGGCCACGTCTGCGATGTCGAAGTGGATCCCGAGACCGGGCAAGTCACTATTCTGCGCTACACCGCATTCCAGGATGTCGGGCGGGCGCTGAACCCACCTGCCGTCGAAGGCCAGATCCAAGGAAGCGTATCGCAAGGCGCGGGATGGGCCCTGACCGAGTCGTTCGACTACGGGGCTGACGGCCGGTTGCGCAATGCCAGCCTGCTCGACTACCGCATCCCGACCGCGCTCGACCTGCCGCGCATCGATGTCGTCCTGCTCGAGACGCCCGTGCCGGGCGTGCCCTATGGCGTGCGTGGGGTCGCCGAAATGCCCATCGTTCCTGTGGCGGCCGCCATCGGCAACGCGATCCGCCGCGCGACCAGTGTGCGCCTGACCAGCATGCCGATGACGCCCGAACGCGTGCTCGGAGCGATGAAGAAGGCGAGGTCCGGCTGATGCCGAACAATCGCAGGAAGATCGTGGTCTGTGGCGCGGGAATCGCCGGGATCTCGGCCGCCTATCACCTCGCCGTGGTGCACAACATGGCAGACGTCCTGCTTGTCGAGGCTGACAACCCGCTCTCGATGACCTCGGACAAATCGACTGAAGCCTATCGCAATTGGTGGCCTGGACCCGACGAGGCCATGACCGCGTTCATGAACCGGAGCATCGACCTCGTCGAAGGCATTGCGCGCGACAGCGGCAACCGCATCAACATGAACCGCCGCGGTTATCTGTTCGCCTCTGCCGATCCCTCCAAGACGGGGTGGCTCGTCGACATGGCGGCCAAGGCGGAGCTTCGCGGAGGAGGTCCGGTCCGCCTGCACGATCGCCCCTCGAACAGCTACCAGCCGCGGCCGGACGCCCCGTTCGATGCGCCGCTGACCGGCGCCGACCTCATCACCGATCGCGCGACCATAGCAAGGGAGTTCCCTTACCTGTCGCCACGGACCTGCCTCGTCGCGCATGCACGCCGTGCCGGCTGGCTCAGCGCGCAGCAACTCGGCATGACCATGCTCGAGGCGTCACGCGAGCGCGGTGTACGTCTTCTGCGTGGACGCGTCTCCGAAGTTGCCCTGCAATCCAATCGCGTCGCGAGTGTGCGTGTCGAAACGGCCGATGGCACGGAGATCGTACCCGCGACCGATGTGGTGCTCGCCGCAGGACCGATGTTGAAGCCGCTGGCGGCAAGCGTCGGCATCGATCTGCCCATCTATGCGGAGCGGCATCTCAAGATCAGCTTCGCCGACAGTCTCGGCGTCATCCCCCGCACGGCGCCGATGCTGATCTGGCTCGACGAGCAGCGTCTGCCCTGGAGCGACGACGAGCGGGCGCTCCTGGAATCGGACGAGGCCACGCGCTGGCTGACCGGACTCTTCCCCTGGGGCGCTCACGGCCGCCCCGACGGCGCGGGCGCCAATTCCACCATCCTGGCTCTCTACAATTACGAGAACCACGAGTCCGACATCGTCTTTCCGCTGCCCGAGCAGGAGCACTACGGCGAGATCACCCTGCGCGGCATGGTCACGATGGTGCCGGGCCTGCAGGTCTACGTCGACCGCGGCGTTCGCCCCTACATCGACGGCGGCTATTATGTCAAAACGCAGGAGAACCGGCCGCTGATAGGGCCAACCCCCGTCGAAGGTGTGTTCGTATCTGGCGCCTATTCCGGCTTCGGCATCATGGCTTCCTGTGCCGGCGGAGACCTGGTCGCGCGCCACGTCGTCGGTGCGCCTGTTCCCGACTACGCGCCGTCCTTCATGGTCTCGCGCTATCGGGATCCATCCTACCGCGCCCTGCTGAAAAGCTGGGGCGACGGAGGACAGCTCTGACGGCTCACCCCAGAATCGCGTACGTGCCGGTCGAGAACGCCGCGATCTTGCCGCCCTCGCCGAGGATCTCGCAGGTGCAGAACGCCAGCGTCTTGCCCAGGCGGACGACCTTCGCGTCGATCACCGCATCGGCGCGTGTGACGGGTCGCATGTAGTTGGTGGTGAGATCGACCGTCGTGCACGGCTTGAAACCGCCCGCGGCCGCGGCGATGGCAAGCACCATGGCAGTGTCGGCGCCGGTGATGATCGCCTGACCGCACATGATGCCGCCGACACGGCACAGATGGTCGGAGAACGGGATGCGCAGCCGCGCCGTCTCGTCTCCGATGGCGTCGACCCGCACACCACTTCCCAGCACCCATGGCGCAAAGTTGTCGGAAAGGATCTTCCCCGCACCCTCGACGGTCAAGCCAGCCATTGCTCAACCCTTCCGGGACGCAAGTTGACGGATCGCGGCCTCGACGCCTCCCCTCACGAAGGGAATGCCGGCTTCGGTCATCGCGAGTTCGACGGTGCTCAAGGCGCCCAGCACCATCGGCTCGTTGAGATCACCCAGATGCCCGATGCGGAACACGCGGCCGGCCAGCGGCCCGAGCCCACCTCCGAGA
>CAYMEB010000001.1:0-98665 GCA_964389095.1 uncultured Hyphomicrobiaceae bacterium | reverse complement strand
AACGATCTGGTCGTGCAGGGGGCCGAACCCCTGTTCTTCCTCGACTATTTCGCTACCGGGCGCCTCGATGTCGACAGCGCGCGCCGGGTGATCGCGGGGATCGCCGAGGGCTGCCGGCTGGCGGGATGCGCCTTGATCGGCGGCGAGACGGCGGAGATGCCCGGCATGTATCGCGACGGCGACTACGACCTCGCCGGATTCGCCGTCGGCGCAGCGGAACGGGGCGAGATTCTCCCCCGCAACGACATCTCTGCTGGTGACGTTCTGATCGGGCTGCCGTCGAGTGGTGTGCATTCCAACGGGTATTCGCTCGTGCGCAAGCTCGTCGAGCGCGAGGGGCTGGCTTGGGAAAAACCGGCACCGTTCGCGGCGTCGGCAACCGTTGCCGAAGCCCTTCTGATCCCGACGCGGATCTACGTGAAGGCCGTGCTGTCCGCGATCCGCGGTACGGGCGGCGGCCGCGACGGCGCCGTGAAGGGGCTCTGCCACATCACCGGCGGCGGCATGTCGGAGAACCTGCCGCGGGTCATGCCGCAGGGCATCGCCGCGCATATCGATCTCTCTGCCTTCACGGCAAATCCGGTGTTCGCGTGGCTGCGTCACGCTGGAAACCTCGACGAGGCCGAGTTGCTGCGCACGTTCAACTGCGGCATCGGCATGGTCGTCATCGCGGAAGCCGCGCGCGCGGGGGAAGTCGTCGCGGCTCTGAAGGCGGCGGGGGAGATACCGGTCGTGATCGGTCACGTCGAACCCGGCCGCGGGATCACGTCCATGGCCAAAGGCAAAGGCCTTGCCGAAGCCGTGCGCTATTCGGGTCGGCTTGCTTTCGGAACCTGAGGGGACAACTCGCGGTTAGCCCTGGTGCCTATCGCTCCGGTCGCCTGCCGCGCTGCACGGGGCATACGACGGGCGACCTGGCGGCTGCGCTACCAATTTCTCAGCGCTTGATTTCCGCCGCCCGCGCGCCTCCAGGGGACACCCCGTCCGCTGTCGGGGAACCCGTCGTCCGGGAGAGTGCGGTCGACAGCAGGGTGACCGCGATCACGGTCAGCGCCAGCGCAATGATGATCTCCCGGCGCGACAATCGTGCGCGCCGCCGGAAAGGCCCGTCTTTCTCCAAAGGCTTGAGCGTCATGGCTCAAAGACGCCACAAGCCGGCACACGGCAGGAGTCCGCGAAAAGCCGCGCGACAGAACGGCACATCGGCGCGCCGGCAGGGCCGCGGGGCCGCCGATCTCAGCCGCGCGGGCTGCGAATCGGGGGGGCGGATTTGCTCGGCGCCTGTTGGACTATGACGCGCGGCCGGCGGGGGAATACGAGCCGCAGGAGGAACAGGAGCAGGAGCGCGGAGACTGCACCCGCCAGGGATACGGCGACCGTGTGCTTCTCCCAGAGCAGCACGGGGGAGACCCGCCCCGATGTGACCAGGGCGAAATGGTCGTTGAGGCCGGCGATGTCGACCACGTCGTCGGCCTTGAGCATCATGGCCACCGCCGCCGCTTGATCCTTGCTGGCCAGGATACCGTCACGGACGCTGGCGCGCGCCAGAACCTTCATCTTTGCGGGCGTTTGCGCCACCGCGCGGAGCACCCGTGTCGCCGCCGCCTTTTCGAGCGCCGCGTGATAGGCGGCGAGACTTTCCAATTCAGGCTCCGTCAGACCGCGTCCCAGCGTCCGCAGGTCGCGGTCGTCGAGTTCCAGCAGCGCTGTCCTGGCCGCCGGCTCGATCGCAGCAAGACGCGGCACGGCGATGCGATCGCCGATGTCGAGCAGTCGCGTCAGGCTCGCGCGCGTGAAACCGGACGGCTTCGCCTTGCGGTACAATTCCATCTCGACGACCTGGCCGAGCCGCTCACCAGCGAGTTGCGACCACGCGAGCGCCGTCTCGACCGACTTCGTCTCCCGCGCGATGTCGAATGCCGTCGCTGGGAGGCGGTTCACGATCGTGTCGAGGGAGCCGTCCGCCAGTCGCTTGAGTACCGCCGGCTCGCCTTCTCCGGCGACGATCAGGCCGACGGCTTCGTCCAGGCGGGCCAAGGACTCCGGCTTCAACCCATCGAGGAACTGCTTGAATGCCGGGTTCGCTTCCGCCAGCGAAAGGACCTTCGCGTGGGCGCGGCGGAAGTCCTGCCAGACCTCGACCACGCGATCCGCGGTACGGGCCGAGATTTCCTTGAGATTGTCGTTGATCTGCTCGCGGATCGCCGACGCCAGTTCGTCCTGCACCTTCTCTTTGGTCGCCCGGCTCTTCATCTCCGTGGAGATGATGGGGAGCACGCCGTGCCGGAAGTCCCAGATGTCCTTGGCGATCAGTACGAGCCCGACGCCGCCGGCGACAACCGACACGAGCCGCGACAGCACCGAGCCCACGACCCGGGCGCCGACGCGCGAGGCCATGTTCGCGAGTTGGCGGCGAACGACCAGGATCACCGCGCCGGTGATCCCGCCGGCACTCTCGGTCAGGATCTGGCCGGTGTTGACCTCACCCCCTGCCTTGCTGGGATCGACCTGATACGCCTTGCCGGCGTCGCGAGAGACCGCACGGGCGACCGTCGCGCCATAACGCTGGCCGAGAAACGCCTGCATGCAGGCCATCGCCGGTTCCGCCGTATCCGCCGTCGCCACTTCGATCCGCTTGCCGATCGCGCGGCCGACACCGCCGGCCAACGTCTCGATGTTGGTCCGCATCGCTTCCGACTTGAACACGCGCTCGGCCACGGACACGGCGAGTTCCTGCGCGCGCTCCTTCGAACCCAGGCTCTGGATGAGCCGGCCCCAACTGGTCTCGTCGCGCACCTCGCCGATCGCCTGATCGACCTGTTTGTCGATCTGCTCGTCCATGCCGATGCGACGCCACTCCTCGGCCACCACCGCACGATAGTCGATGCCCGAAAGGCCGGTCTGCAGCCCCTTGTGCGTCAGCGCCTCGATGGCACGCTTGAACGCCGCCTCGTCGTTGGTCTGGCAGGCCTCGTAATCGGCCCGGCTGGTCACGCCCTGGGCCGCCGCCGGACGCGCGCCGACGAGCCCCGCCGGCAGTTGCGCCAGAACCACAGCCAGGCATGTCAAGCCGCCGATGAAGCGGCGCGCCATCGGCCGCACTGCCAAAAGCCTAGCCACGTCCGCTCGCGCCTCCGCTCCGTCCCGGCCTGCCCGTCCGCCCAGGACGCCCGCACCACACGGCCCGTCCCTAGCACGGCCGCCACCCCGACATGTAGGGCCGAAATCAGGCCAATCCCATGACGCCTCCGGGTTCAAGGCGTCAAAGAGTTGTCCGACGGGCCCAAAGACCGCCGACGCCGAGCCGCAGGCGGGCAAACGCCCGGCGTGTTCGGGACCACGGTCGCTCAGGCACCGGGGGGAGAAGGGGCGTCGCCATCCTTCCAGGCCCGCCGCCACCTTGCCGTCGGCGGCCAGTTCTGTTGGAACTCCCGGCAGGAGAGCGCGATGATAAGACCCGAGCCCGAACCGACATCCCAGTTCGCCGGCGGCCAAGCCGCGCAGGCCGGCATCGACAGGGTCGTCTGGACCGTCATCGGGGCCAATGCCCTGATCTGGTTTCTGGTCCCCACTGTGCTGCATCACGCCCCGCCGCTGGACGTCGTAGAGGGCTACACCTGGGGCCGGGAATGGCCGCTGGCGACCTACAAGCACCCCGCCATGCCATCCTGGCTGATCGAGGCGTCGCGAGTGATCACGCTCGGCGGCATCGGCTGGCCGGTTTACCTCGTCGCGCAGGTCGTCACTGCGGCCACGCTCTGGCTCACCTACCTCCTCGGCCGGGAGTTGCTGGGGGCGGAGCGCGGCGCCGTCGCCGCCATCGTGATGGTCGGCGTCGAGCCCCTCTCCTGGATGTCGCCTTCACTCAACCACACTTCCCTCCAGCTCCCCTTCGTCTGCGGCGCGCTGCTGCTGGCCTGGCTGGCCGTGAGGGACGGCAGGCCGTTTGCTTGGCTGGCATTGGGCGTGATCGCCGCACTCGGTCTGTACACGAGACTGCTGCACGCGGCGGTTCTGGCCGGCATCGGTGTATGGCTGCTCTCCGACCCGGCGGCGAGGGCACGCCTCGCGTCGCCGTGGCCGTGGCTCGGGGCGGTGCTGTCCGTGATCGTGCTCACGCCGCTCTACCTCGCGCTCGACGGGGCCGGCTGGCAGATCCTGGACTACGCGCGCGAGCGTGGCTCCGGACGGGGCAATGCGGCTGCGACCTTCGTACTGCGCCTTCTGTCCTTGTTGGCTGTTCCCGCTGCGATCGCCTTGATCGGTCTGGCCTGGCTTCGACGCCGGCCCGCGACGCCGGAGGGCGCATGGAACGCGATCGACCAGCGCGCGGTACGCTTCCTGATCGTCGCGACGGTGACGCCTCTTGCGATCTTCCTCGCCTCAGCTCTCCTGCGCCGCCACGGCCTGCGCACCATGTGGGGAGCGCCGCTGATCCCAGGGCTCGCCCTGCTGGTCGTCGCGCTCACCTGGCATCGACTGTTTACCCCGGGCAGCCTGGGCCGCGTGGCGCGCGTGTCGATCCTCGCGGCCTGCGTCCTGGCAGTCGGCTACGGCGCCAATCTGTTCTCCCGCGTTCGCGACGGCCGTGTCACGCGCGTGAACTGGCCGCAGGCGACGATCTCCAGCTTGCTCGCGGAGGCCTGGACGAAAGCCACGCCCGCGCCGCTGCGCATCGTCGCCGGAGAAACCTGGGTTGCCGGCCTCACGCTGCTGGGCAATTCCGACCGACCGTCGATCCTCACCGATGGCCGCTTCGACCGCTCACCCTGGATCGGAGGCCCCGATGGACTGCGCCGTCACGGCGCACTCGTGGTCTGGGACGCCCAACGCGGCCCCCCCTCACCCGAACTCGCGACATTGATCGCGGATCGTCCGCGCCGGTCGCTGCGCGTCCCTGCCCGCGGCGGCAGCGTGGAGATCGGCTATGCGATCGTGCCGCCGGCGGGCAGATGAATCCGGCGGCGCCGTGACGGCCGCCGGGCTTGCTGTGGCTCAGGCGATCAGCATGCCGTCGGCCAGCATGTCCTTGGCGGAATAGCCCGCAAAGTCTTCGAGCACCGCGATCTCGCGATGACCGTCGCCGAGATCGAGGTAGAGGTGCGCGTCATGCCCGTCGTCCTTGACGACGAAGCGCTCCAACAGCTCATCGACCGACATGCCGGCGGCCAGTTCCCGCAGATCGAGACGATCCTCCTTGGAGAAATCGACGACGCGATCGACCTCTCCGCGCTCGTAGGCCCCCTTCAGGTCGGCGACGCGCCACACGAAGGTGTCAGAGCCGCGGCCGCCGCTCAGCACGTCCGCGCCGCCGAGGCCACGCAGTACGTCGTCGCCGTCGCCGCCGATGAGCGTGTCGTCGTGCTTGTTGCCCTTGAGCACGTCGTCGAACATCGAGCCTTCCACGCGCTCGATGCCGCGGATGCTGTCGTTGCCCATGCCGGTGGCGACGTGTTTGGAGAGGTCGACCTTCACGCCATTGCGGGCCTCCTCGAACGAGAGCGTGTCGAGCCCGGTTCCTCCGGCGTAGCGATCGTTGCCGGTACCGGCGATCAATCGATCGTCGCCCGAACCGCCGGACACGGCGTCGTCGCCGCTGCCGTCCGCGAGCACGTCGTCGCCGCTATCGCCGTACAGCCTGTCATTGCCGGAGCCGCCGTAGAGAGCGTCGCCGCCGCGATCGCCGTAGAGCGTGTCGTGCCCGCTTCCGCCGTCGAGCATGTCGTTGCCATTGTTGCCGAAGGCGACATCGTTGCCGTCACCCGCCCGGATGACATCGTCGTCGGTATCGCCAGGAGAGGCTTCCTTGGTCGGCAGGCGTCCGGACGGCTTGGAGCCGCCGTAGAGCACATCGTCGCCACCGAGCCCATCGATGCTGTCGTTGCCCTTGCCGCCGAAGATCGCATCGGCGCCGGCTCCGGCCGCCTTCAGCGAGACGTTGTCGATCAGCCCGCCGAGGCTGTCGTTGTCACTGGCCTGCTCGCGGAACTCGATTCGATCCGTTCCGCCGGTGCCGACAAGTTGAAGCGCCGCTTTCTGCCACGCTGTGCCCAAAGGATCGAAGGTGCCCATGAGCTTGTCGTTCCAGTAGACCTCGATCGAGTTGGTCGCGAGCTTGGTGCCGCCGCGCGCGGCGAAATCGAACGAGAAGTCGTAGGTCGCCCCTTTTTCGGTGGCGACGTCCTGCCAGACGCGGCTGAAGCGCTTGTCGCTGTCCAGCTCCATCACCTTCTCGCCATCGGTCGCGGCAACGCCGAGGAAGCCTTTTCCCCAGATCTCGATCGAGGTGTCGGTCTGCCAGCCGCCGACGGTTTTGACGGTGCCCCACTTCCCGGCGGCGATCTTCGCGCTCTCGAAGCTGCCGCCGTCCAGCAACTCGCCGCCCCCATTCGCTCCAACGAGAGCGTCGTCGCCCCCCAACCCGTAGATCGTGTTGTCACCGCTGACCCCCGTCAACGCATCGGCATGCCTGGTACCCTTCAAGGTATTCATGTGGTTCCTCTACTGTGATCATTGTCATCCGCCCGCAGACGATTGGCCGGCTGCGCTGAGGTTCTTAAGTTCGATTTCACGCCAGTCCGTTGTGTAACGACGGCAGACTTGACGCGAAGTTGCGCGAACATCTCAGCGTTCGGATGAGGCGCCGGAAAGCACACCGGAGAGCAAACACGATCTGCAAACCTTTCTGCAATTTCACCTCGAACCCACGAGCGGCGGAGAACGGCTCTTCAGAAACTGCAGTGTTAGACCCAAGGCAGGCCCGAGCAGTGCTGACCTCTGCCCGGCTGTGTCGGGCGACATCTGGAGTGCGCGTCGTGACCCCCTTCCTAGAGGGCTTGATCGAGGAGTTGAAAGACTACGAGGCGGGCCGCGCGCGCCGCCTGCAGAACCGCACCGATCGCGCCAGGATCGCCGTGGCCTCGGAGGATCTGCGCGTTCTGGCCCTGCTTCGAGCCGAGACATCGCGTGCCGCGGCGCTGGCTGCCGCCGTGACATCGTTGGCAAATCGCAATGCCGACGATCCCGGCAGACCCGCGTCGGCAAAGCCGCCGGTGCTCACGCCGAGCTTCACGGCATCGATAGATGCGCAGGTCGGCCGACTGGCCGCCAACGAGACGTTCTTCGAGCTCCACCAACTCTGGCTCGCGGTACGCGCCCGGTTGCTGTTCGTGAGCCAGCTCACGGCGGCTCATACGGCAGAAGCAGGTACATCCGGCGGGCATGCGACCTTCACGACGGAGGTCGTTGCCGATGCCTGGTGCCGATCGTGTTCCCTGCTTGCGGACTTCCTAGCGCTCGTGAGCCGGACGATGAGCGAAGCCGGCGTCGTCGCAGCACCGCCGCACGAGGCCCAGGTCGTCGCACTACTCGAGCAGGCAGCGGCAGGACGCAGCCCGTGCATCGACGACCAGGGCCGCTTCTCGATGCCGGGCTGGGCGGAAAGGCGCCGTGATCGGCGACGCCGAATTGCCCTGCCGATCACGATCAAACTCGGCTTGTCCTCTTTCAAGGCAGTGATCGAAAATCTGTCATCCAAAGGACTGCTGGTGAAGCTGGGGCTGGTCGCACCGGAAGGCAGCCGCGTCACGGTCGTGCTGCCGGACGGCAGGCAGATGGCTGCGGCGATACGCTGGTGCGATGGAGACAGAGCCGGCCTCGTGCTCGCCGAACGGCTGGGCGACGACGATCCGATGTGGACCGCGAAAGCCGACGGCAGCCGCCTCCCTCACTGCCAAGATCAGCGCCGGCAGGCCGCTCGCCCGGGCCGATCGGCCGGCTAGTTCAGCGGCCGGCAAAGTCGCAGTCGGCGTGCATGCACACTTGGCCTCGCCGCCCGCTGGAAAGCGCCATGAGGACCCGGATCTCGATCCCGTGATCCGCTCAAGCAACGAAGGTCGCATACCTTTCGAGCGGTTCGCGATCGGTGACGAACGTGTTCACCACGGCGGACGGGTCGGCGTACCCCAGCGCCATGCCGCACACGACCATCTGATCGTTCGGGATCCCGACGGCCTTCTGCACGGTCTCCGCGAAATAGGCGAATGCGGCCTGTGGGCAGGTCTCGAGCCCCTCCCCGCGCGCCGCCAGCATGATCGACTGCAGGAACATGCCGTAGTCCAGCCAGCTGCCCTGCTCCAGATCGCGGTCGATGGAGAAGATCAGGCCCACCGGCGCACCGAAGAACTCGAAGTTGCGCCCATGCTGGCGGTGCATCGCCGCCTTGTCATCGCGACCGATGCCCAGCGTTCTGTAGAGGCCGAACCCGCAAGCGCGGCGCCGCGCCAGGTAGGGCTCACGCCAGGTTTCGGGATAGTAGCTGTACTCGCGCTTGCCGGGCGTGCCCTCCGCGTGCATCCGGGCCAGCTCAGACGTAAGCCGCTGCTTCGCCGCTCCCTCGAGGACCCACACGTGCCAGGGCTGGATGTTGGAGCCCGACGGGGCCCGCCCAGCCACGCGGAGGATGCGTTCAAGCATTTCACGCGGCACCGCCTTATCGAGATAGGCCCTGACGGAGCGGCGCCCCGTGATCGCCTCTTCAACACTCATCATCGCAGTGCAGCCCTTCGCCTCTCGTGTTGCGGGTCTCCATGACACGGCCTAGTTTCGACCGTCAAACATTCCCACCCGCGAAAGTCCAACCATGTCCGTCGTGCTCGTCGAGCGACCCGCCGAAGGTGTCCTGCTGCTCCGCATCAATCGCCCGGAACAGCGAAACGCGCTCAATCTGGCGGTGCGCAAGGGGGTCGCAGCGGCACTCACGGCCGCAGCCGACGATCCGTCCGTTCGTGCGGCGATCATCACGGGCGACGAGAAGGCCTTCGCCGCAGGCGCCGATCTGCGCGAAGTCAAGGACAAGGGCCCGTTCGACTATCGCGATCTCGGGTTCCACAAACTGTGGGACGAGATTGCGGCCTTCCCAAAGCCGCTCATCGCGGCGGTGAACGGCTTCGCCCTCGGGGGCGGTTGCGAGCTGGCGCTCCATTGCGACATCATCATCGCCGGCGAGAACGCTCAGTTCGGCCAGCCCGAGGTCCGCAACGGCATCCTGCCGGGGGGCTCGGGAACCCAGCGCCTCACGCGGGCGGTGGGGAAGTACAAGGCCATGTGGCTGACCCTGACCGCGGAAATGGTGAGCGGGTATGAAGCCGCGGCCATGGGGCTGGCGTCGATCGCCGTGCCGGACGCGGAAGTCCTCCCCAGGGCTCTGGCTGCGGCAGAGAAGATCGCCAGCATGGCCCCGATCGCGGTAGAATTCACGAAAGAAGCGGTTCTCAAGGGCGGAGACGCTGCGCTCTCCACCGGCCTCAGCCTGGAACGCAAGATGCTGTGGCTGCTCATGGGAACCGAGGATCGGCGCGAGGGAACGGCGGCGTTCCTGGAAAAGCGCAAACCGAAGTTCAAAGGCAAGTGACCGACAGCATCCGGAGATCAAGCAGCATGCCATTCGACCCAAAGGCCAAGGACGTCGTCGTCGGCGTCATCGGCACCGGCACCATGGGCCGCGGTATCGTGCAGGTGTCCGCCCAGGGCGGCATGAACGTGATCGCGTTCGATGAGAAGCCCGGCGCAGCACAGGCCGCGAAGGATTACATCGCGAAGATGCTCGGCGCACAGGCCGAGAAGGGGCGCCTCGATCCCGCGGAAGTGAAGGCGACGCTCGAGAGGATCTCGGTGGCCGGATCGATCGACGATCTCAAGCGCTGCAACATCGTCGTCGAGGCGATCATCGAGCGCCTCGACATCAAGCAGGTGCTCTACGAGAAGCTTGACGCGATGCTGGGGCCGGACGTGATCGTGGCGTCCAACACGTCCTCGCTGCCGATCACGGCCATCGCCGCCAAGTGCGCCCGCCATCCCGAGCGCATCGGCGGCATGCACTTCTTCAATCCCGTCCCCCTGATGAAGCTGGTCGAGGTCATCCCGGGCATCCGCACCGCCCAATGGGTCACCGACGCGATGATGGAGATCGGGCGGCGCATGACGCGCGAGCCGGTGCTGTGCGTCGACAGCCCGGGCTTCATCGTCAACCACGCCGGCCGCGGGATGGGCGAAAGCCAGCGCATCCTGATCGAGAACATCGCGCGGCCTCACGAGATCGACCGTATCCTCACCGGCGCCCCCGGCTTCAAGCTCGGTCCCTACGCACTTGGCGACATGGTCGGCCTCGACATCGGACACGCCGTGACGCAGTCGTTCTTCGACCAGTACTACGCCGAACCGGCCTACGCACCGAGCCCGCTCACCGCTTTGCGCTACCAGGGCGGCCTCTTCGGTCAGAAAACAGGACGCGGCTGGTACGACTACCAGGACGGCAAGCGCGTGGAGCCCGCGGCGGAGGCACCGTCGACGGCACGGCCCGGCAGCGTGTGGGTCTATCCGAGTCCGAGCCACGCCGATCTCCAGGCTCCGCTGATCGAGATCTTCAAGAAGAGCGGCGTCACCGTCGAGACGGGCAAGGAACCGAGCCAGAGCGCGCTGATCGTCATCACGCCGATCGGCTATGACGTCACGACCGCGGTTGCCGAGCTCAAGCTCGACGGCAAACGCACGGTCGCCGTCGACGTCCTGTTCGGCATGAAGGGACCGCGAGAGCTCATGGTGACGCCGGCCACTTCGCCACAGATGCGGGAGGCCGCCTGCGGTCTCCTCGGTTCCGACGGGCAGCCGGTGATCGTCGTCAACGACAGCCCGGGCTTCGTGGCCCAGCGCATCGTCGCCATGATCGTCAACGTGGGTTGCCAGATCGCACAGCGCGGGATCGCGACGCCCGCCGATATCGACAAGGCGGTCAAGCTGGGTCTGGGCTATCCTTACGGCCCACTCGAATGGGGCGACCGGATCGGACCGGGGCGCATCTGCTTCATCCTCGAACGGTTGCAGACCTTCTACGGCGAGCCGCGCTACCGGGTTTCGCCCTGGCTCAAGCGGCGCGTGGCGCTCGGCCTGCCGCTCTCGGCGCCGGAGGGCAAGTCGTGAGTTTCGAGCGGCTGTTTCACCCGCGCGCGATCGCAGTCTACGGTGCGTCCGGCGATCTGACCCGCATCTCCGGCCAGCCGATCAAGGCCTTGCGTAAGGCCGGCTACAAGGGCCCGCTGCACTTCATCAATCCGAAGTACGACGAGCTGCACGGCCAGTCGTGCTACCCGGACGCCGGCAAAGTGCCCAAGCCCTGTGACTTGGCCGTGATCGGCGTTCCCGCGGCGGCCGTGCCCGCGGCGCTGACCGATTGCGGCAGGGCGGGCATCGGATTTGCCGTAGTTCTGACGGCCGGCTTCCGCGAGGCCGGCGCGGAAGGGATCAAGCTGGAAGCGGCGGCCCGCGAAGCCGCGAAAGCTGCGGGAATCCGCTTCGTCGGTCCCAACTGCCAGGGCCTCATTTCGACACCGGACCGCATCTGGGCCGCCTTCGGCTCGATCTCGGAGGAAACCGAACTGGCACCCGGCAAAGTCTCCTGCGTGTTCCAGTCGGGCGGGTTCGGCTACGCGATCGTCAATCTCGCGGAGGCCCAGGGCGTCGGGTTCCGCCATTGCGTGTCATCCGGCAACGAGACCGACCTGACGACACCGGAATTGCTGATGGCGTTCCTCGACGACCCGGGCACGGAACTCGCCTTCGCCGTGATGGAGGGCACGCCGGATGCGCGGCGACTGCTCGATGTGGGCCGCCGCTCGATGGAGACGGGAAAGCCCGTGCTGATCTGGAAGTCGGCGACGACCGAGGCCGGCGCCAAGGCCGCCGCGTCCCATACGGCGAACATGACCGGCCGTGCGGACCTGTTCCGCGCCGCCTTCCGGCAGGCGGGGCTGATCGAAGTGGACGATGTCGAGCCGATCGTCGACATCGCCAAGCTCGTCCGCCAGGGCCGGATGCCGCGCGGGAACCGTGTCGGTGTTCTGTCGATCTCGGGCGGCTCCGGCATCGTGTTCGCCGATCGCGCGACCCGGGAAGGACTCGAGCTTCCCCGTTTTCGGGACGAGACGGTCGCGGCATTGAAGAAGATCATTCCCTCCTTCGGCTCGTCGGAGAATCCCGCCGACGTGACGGCGGGTATCTTCAACGACATGGGGCTGCTGACCAGCACGCTGGGGATCGTTCTGGCCGACCCGGGCATCGATCAACTCTCGATCCTGCTGGCCTCCATCCCCGGCGAACCGGCGCGCAAGGCGGCCGAGGCGATCGTGGCGGCGTCCCGCACCACCGACAAGCCGATCAGCCTCGCCTGGTCGGGTCGCCGCAACAAATCCGAAGCGGCCTTCGCGATCCTGGAAGCCGCAAACATTCCGATCATCCCGACGCCGGTCCGCCAGGCGCAGGCGATGGCGGTGTTGGCTCGCTTCGCAGCAGACCGGGCCCGCCTGTCGGGCCGCAAGTCTCCGGCAGCCGGAAAGGTGGCGCGTCCTGCGCTTCCCGGCGGGGCCGCGACACTGTCCGAAGCCGAAAGCAAGGCGGTGCTCGCCGCCTACGGCATCGGGACCACCCGCGAAAAGCTGGTTCCGACGGGCGAGAAGATGCTCGCGCACGTCGCCGACCTCCAGCCGCCGTTCGCCGTCAAGGTCGTCTCCCGCGACATCGCCCACAAGACCGAAGTCGGCGGGGTGAAGCTCGGCCTGAAGGATGTAAAATCGGCCGCGGCCGCCGCTGAAGAGGTCGTCGCGAACGCTCTCAAGGCGAAGCCCGGGGCGAAAATCGACGGTGTCCTGGTGTCCGAGATGGCGAGCGGCATCGAAGCGCTGATCGGCGTGGTCAACGATCCTGCGTTCGGGCCTTGCATGGCGCTCGGGCTCGGCGGCGTGCTCACGGAGGTCCTCAAGGACGTGACCTATCGCGTCGCTCCATTCGGAATCGAGACCGCGCGTGAGATGATTGGTGAACTCAAGGGGGCCAAGCTGTTCGCCGGGTATCGGGGCGCTCCGCCTGCCGACACAGAGTCGCTGGCCAGAATGCTGGTGGCGGTGTCGGCGATGGCCTGGGACCTGCGCGACCGTCTCGCCGAACTCGACGTCAACCCGGTGTTCGCCGGCCCGAAAGGCGCGGTGGCCGCCGATGCACTCGTGGTCTTGAAATGACGTCATTGCGCCCACTGCACATCGGCCCCCTGGGATTCGGCACCATGGCCGTGGGCGGCCAGATCGCGAGTATCGGCGACGACGAGGCGGCAGGCGTTCTCCGATCCGCCTACGACGCCGGCATCCGCTTCTTCGACACCGCGCCGCAGTACGGCTGCGGCCTGGCGGAGGAACGGCTCGGACGGGCGCTGGCCAACTGGCCGCGCGACGGCGTCACCATCGCAAGCAAGGTGGGCAAAGCCATTGCGCCGGTCGGGTCGGGCGGCCAACGCCAGAAGACCATGATCTTTCCCGGTGGTCACGACGGCGAGATGGTGTTCGACTACACCAGCGACGGCACCTTGCGGATCGTCGAGAGTTCGTTGAATCGCCTGGGCACCGACTATCTCGACATCGTCCTGCTGCACGACATCACCCGCCATTTCCACGGCGAGCACGACGTCCACGAACGCGCCGACGAAGCGTTGCGGGGAGCGATCCCAGCCTTGAGACGCTTGCAGGAGGAAGGCGTGGTGCGTGCCATCGGCACGGGCCTCAAGGATGTCGATATCGCGGCTCGGTTCATCGAGGAGGCCGAGATTGAGGTCGTGCTGGTCCCTGGCCGAATGACGCTGCTCGACCAGAGCGCCGTCGAGAACGGCTTGCTCGACCTGTGCGCGAAGCACGATGTCGCCTACATCGCCGCGGCTCCGTTCGACAGCGGCATCCTCGCCACCGGCCCGGTGGCCGGCGCCACCTATGCCTACAAGCCGGCAGAGCAGGACATCATCACACGGGTTCAAGAGATCGATCGCGTCTGCCGCAGCCATGGTGTGCCCATGCAGGCTGCCGCACTCCAATATCCGATGCGGCATCCCGCCGTGCGCACGGTTCTCGCGGGAATGCGGTCGGCGCACGAGGTGTCGACCAACACGGCCTGGACCCGCACGCCCATTCCGCCGGCCTGCTGGCAAGCCCTCGCCGACGTCTGCGCAATACCGCTCCTGACGGACCAGAGTTGAAGCGTTGGCCGCGGTTCGCCGGTCACGAACAACCGAGCACCGCCGCGACGTCACAGATCTGGCACGGGCGCGGCAAACGCGCCGCGCCCCGCCGACCGGCTGCAACGAAGCTCACACCAGCCGGCTCTGCTCGACAGCCGCCTCGATGAAGCTCGCAAAGAGAGGATGCGGTTCGAACGGCCGGGATTTCAGCTCCGGGTGATACTGCACGCCGATGAACCAAGGATGATCCGGGAACTCGATCGTCTCCGGCAGCAATCCGTCCGGCGACATGCCGCAGAAGCGCAGGCCCTTGGCCTCCAGCGCCTCACGGTAGCGCGTGTTCACCTCGTAGCGATGGCGATGGCGCTCGGAGATGCGGGTCGAGCCGTAGATCTCCGCAATCCGCGAATCCTTCGCCAGAGTCGCCTCGAATGCACCCAGCCGCATGGTTCCGCCGAGATCCCCGCCGGCCTTGCGGATTTCCAGTTCATTGCCGCGCATCCATTCGCGCATCTCGCCGACGACCGGCTCTCCCGTGGGGCCGAACTCGGTCGAACTCGCGTCGGTGATGCCGGCAAGTGCGCGTGCGGCTTCGATCACCGCCATCTGCATGCCGAAGCAGATGCCGAAATAGGGCGTCTTGCGGGTCCGTGCGAAGCGCGCGGCCAGGATCTTGCCTTCCGATCCGCGCTCTCCGAACCCGCCAGGCACGAGGATGCCGTGCACGCCTTCCAGATGCGGGGCCGGGTCCTCGTGCTCGAAGACTTCGCTCTCGATCCACTGGATGTTGACGCGGACGTTGTTGGCGATGCCGCCGTGGACCAGCGCTTCGTTGAGCGACTTGTAGGCGTCCTTCAGACCCGTGTACTTGCCGACGATTGCGATGGTCACCTCGCCTTCCGGCGTCGCGATGCGCTGGCTGATGCGTTCCCATCGGGTCAGATCCGGCTTCGGCGCTCCGGTAATGCCGAAGGCGGCCAGGACCTCGACGTCGAGCCCCTCGCGGTGATAGGCGAGCGGAACGTCGTAGATCGAGGCCACGTCCAGGGCCTGTATAACGGCACTCTCCCGCACGTTGCAGAACAGCGCGATCTTCTTGCGCTCCGATTTCGGGATTTCGCGATCGGCGCGGCACAGCAGGATATCCGGCTGGATGCCGATGGAGCGCAGCTCCTTGACGGAGTGCTGCGTCGGCTTGGTCTTGAGTTCCCCGGCGCTCGGAATGTAAGGCAGCAGCGTCAGATGCACGTAGACCGAATGTCCGCGCGGCAACTCGTTGCCGAGCTGCCGGATCGCCTCGAAGAACGGCAGGCCCTCGATGTCGCCGACCGTACCGCCGACCTCGACCAGCACGAAATCGATGCCGTCGTTGCCGGACAGCACAAATTCCTTGATCGCGTTCGTGACGTGCGGGATCACCTGAACGGTGCCGCCGAGATAATCGCCACGCCGTTCCTTGGCGATGATCTCCTGATAGATCCGCCCGGTGGTGATGTTGTCGGTTTTCCCGGCTGAGACGCCCGTGAAACGCTCGTAGTGTCCGAGATCCAGATCGGTCTCGGCGCCGTCGTCCGTCACGAACACCTCACCGTGCTGGTAAGGGCTCATGGTGCCGGGATCGATGTTGAGGTAGGGGTCGAGCTTTCTGAGCCTGACCGAATAGCCTCTGGCTTGCAGGAGTGCTCCCAGGGCCGCTGAAGCCAGCCCTTTGCCGAGCGAAGACACCACGCCGCCGGTGATGAAGATGTACCGCGTCATGGGCCTTCAAACTACATCGGCCCGGCGCGATTCGCAGAGTCATTTCTGAGCGTCGTCCACCGTCCGCGGCGCTTAGTCCCTGCCGCGACGCCTCAATGGGGGGACTTTGGGCGGGATTCGCGGAAGATTGGGCCGTTCGGACAGAAATCCGGCGGCTCCCTCGTGCCCGCGGCGCCACACATCTCGAGCCATGAGTTGCACACGCTCACACTCTGGCAGCCCAGGCAGCGGAACCGGGCGGAGCACCAGCCGCCGTCCTCGGAGCTTGCAACCTCCAGAAGGTCGGCGCCCACCACGGCGACCATACGGTCCATCAGCGCCGCGTGAACCTCGACCGTCTTCAATGTCGACTGCGACAAGACGAAATCGACCATGCCACACCCCTTTCCGCCAAGTCCGCTCCTGGATGTGAAAATCACCGTGGACCTGGTTCGCCGGATTGAGTTCAATCAATGTCGAGCTGCGTCAAAACGGCCCTCGGCAGGCCGGGGGCACCCCTCTCCTGCCTGACGCTGCGACGCCATTCCCGATGACCCGACCTGGAGACACACGTGACCGCTTTTCCCATGCGCACACTCGGCAGCAGCGGCATGCGCGTTTCGACGCTCTGCCTCGGCACGATGATGTTCGGTGACCAGACCGACGAAGCAGAGGCCGGCCGGATCGTCGCGAATGCAAAAGAACTTGGAGTGAACTTCCTCGACACGGCCAATCAGTACGCCCAGGGCAGATCCGAGGAGATCGTCGGCCGCCTGCTCAAGGGCCAGCGGCATTCCTGGGTCGTGGCCACGAAGGCAAGCAATGCCGTTGGTCCGACCGAACTGGATCGTGGCCTGTCGCGCCGTCACGTCTATGCCGCCTGCGAGGCCAGTTTGAAGCGCCTGCAGACCGACTGCATCGACCTCTATTACGTGCACAGGACGGATCCCCATACACAATGGGAGCCGATCGTCGCGACGTTTGGCGATCTGATCCGGGCTGGAAAGATCCGCGAGTGGGCGCTGTCGAACGTCCGCGGGTGGCAGATCGCTCACATCTGCCATCTGGCGGACCGCATGGGCGTCCCCCGGCCGACGGCCTTGCAGCCCTATTACAACCTGCTCAACCGGCAGCCCGAAGTCGATGTGCTTCCCGCTGCCCAGCACTTCGGGCTGGGAGTGGTGCCGTACTCACCGATCGCGCGCGGGGTGCTGAGCGGCAAGTACCAGCTCAACACGCTGCCGCCGGAAGGAACCCGCGCGGCACGCAAGGACACCCGCATGATGCAGACGGAGTGGCGCCCCGAGAGCATCGAACTCGCACAGAAGCTGAAGGCCCACGCGGAGGCGCGCGGGACGACGCTGATCCACTGGGCGGTCGCCTGGGTGCTCAACAATCGCGCGGTTTCCTCGGTCATCGCCGGTCCCCGGACGCTGCAGCAGTGGCAATCCTATGCGGGCTCCGTCGACTATCGCTGGACCAGCGAGGACGAAGCCCTGGCCAACGCAACCGTGACGACCGGCCACGCCTCGACCCCGGGCTACAACGACCCGAGCTACCCGATCGAGGGTCGTTATCCGGCGATCTCGTGACTGGCGTTGCCGCGAGAGTGGTCACGTCCGCCAGTGCCGCAGCACCTGGTCGGTGAAGACGGCCGCCAGAATGAAGACGAGGCCGACGAGATCGAGAGTTGAAGGCCAGTCGGATAACAGAGCGCCTGAACTGGCCACGGCGAACAGCGGAATGAGCAGCGTACCCAGCGAGGCGGCGGCCGGGGTCACCGACCGCACGAGCGTGAACCAGAGCGCGTAGGCGACGGCCTGGGGAAACATGATGTGGTACAGGAACGCGGCCAGCACCGGTGGCGGCGCCAGATCGAGCCGCGGCGTCTCGAACAACACCAGCCCCACGAGACAGACGGCAGCGCCGACGACCACCTGCCAGAAGGTCGTCGTCAGCGCGGGCGCATCGATCGGATACCGGCGCAGATAGACCGTCCCTGCGGCCCACGAGATCGCCGCGCCGAGGACGTAGATGAGGCCGAATGGGACGCCGCCGCCGCGCACGACGTCGATGAAGGGGAGAGAGAGCACCGCGAGCCCCAGGCTGCCCAGTCCCAGCGCAGCGGCACGGAACCGATCGATGGGTTCCCCGAGAACCAGGCGGCTGAAGAGTGCGGCCCACAGCGGCATCGTGAATGTCATGATCGCTGCGCGCGAGGTCGGCATCGACAACTGCGCGAACACCGCACAAATGTTGAACCCCGCGATGTTCAACAGACCCGCGACTGCGACGCGCGCGCGATGTTCGCGCGGCAGCCTGAGTTTCTCCCCGAAAGCACGGGTAATCAGCGCCAGAATGCAGGCCCCTCCGGCCAGACCAGCGGCCCGCAAGGACCAGGGGCCGGCGTGACCGAGAATGATCTTCACGGCCGGCCAATTCGCCCCCCAGAGGAACGCGGCTCCCCAGATGCGCCACATGCTCGGCCCCGTTCGAGTAGAATTGCGCCGGCGCGCCGGTCTGTCGTGACGGTCACGGCGCCGGCAGCGTGAGCACCACTTTTAATCCGCCGAGCGCGGATTTCGCTCGTTCGAACTTGCCGCGGTAGCCATGCGTGAGATCGGCGACGATGGAATGGCCGAGCCCCGAGCCTGGCTTGGTCTCATCGAGGCGCCGTCCCCGCTGGATCGGCTCGGCCAGTTGCTCTTCCGTCAGGCCTGGACCATCGTCCTCGACCGTGACCTGCAGCATCCGCGGGCTCGCCGCGTCCTCGCCTCCGGCGACGATCCGCGCCGTCACGTGAACCGTCGAGGTGCACCACTTGGCGGCGTTGTCGAGCAGGTTCCCGAGCATTTCCTCGAGGTCCTGCTTTTCTCCCGCGAAGCGAATGGCATCGGCGCAATCGAGGGAGACCTTGAACTCCTTGTCGCGATAGATCCGGGTCAGCACCCGCACGATCCCTTCGGCCACCGGCTTCACCTCGACGAGCCGCCCCAGACCGCCCGCACGCGCCGCCATGCGCGCACGATTGAGATAGTGCTCGACCTGATCACGCATGATCGCGGTCTGTTCGGACACTTTCGCCGCGAGCGGGCTGGTCTCGTCCCTCGCCTCGTTCATCAACACGGCAAGGGGCGTCTTGAGACCGTGCGCCAGATTGCCGACCTGGGTCCGCGCCCGTTCGACGATGTCCTGGTTCGACTTCAGTAGCGCATTCAGCTCCGACTGCAGCGGCTGGATCTCGGCCGGCATCCGACCCTCGAGGCGCGCGGCCTCGCCCGAACGGATGGCTGCCAACGCCTCCTGCATCCGCCGCAGCGGCGAGAGACCGAACCGGATCTGGAACAGGGTCACCGCCAGCAGACCGATACCGGCCAGCGTCAGAGACCACGAAAGCCGACCCTGGAAGCGTGCGATTCGCCCTTCCGGCTCGCGCATCCAGCCCGCCACCGCGATCGAGTACGGCCGGGCTGCGCCTTCCTCCCCGAACATGCGCACGGTCTCCACGACGCGCAGGCGCTGCCCGAGCGGCCCTTCCAGATCGGCCCAGCGGTACTCGTGATCGTCGACCGGTATGCCGTTCTCGCTCGGCAGAGGGAAGGCTTCGGTCGCGAGCGAGGGAGAGATCAGCCGGCGGCCCGGCTTTCCGTCGATCGGCTTGATCTGCCAATACCAGCCGGAGTGCGTGATATCGAACAGGAGTTCGCCCGTGCTCACCGGCTGGCCCGGCTCGCTGCCGCCGTGGTCGATGCTGTCGGAGCGAACGAGATCGACGAGCAGCGTGAGGCGCGCGTCGTGGTCGCGCATCACGTCCTGACGATAGTTCGACAGGATGATGTAGGCGGCGACCGGCAGGACGACCAGGGTCCAGGCTGCCGCCGTCGCGAACAGCCGGAAAGCGAGCGAGTTAAGCTGCATCAGGATCGAGCGAGAGCCGATAGCCCAGCCCCCGGATGGTCTTGATCATCTCGGATGGGATTTTCTTGCGGAGCCGACCTATGAAAACCTCGATCGTATTGCTGTCGCGGTCGAAGTCCTGCTCGTAGAGATGCTCGACCAGTTCGGTTCGCGAAACGACGCGCTCGCGATGGTGCATCAAATAGGCGAGCAGCCGATACTCGTGCGACGTGAGCTTGATGGGCTGACCGTTGACGCTCACGCGCGCCGTCTTGGTATCGAGGCGCAGCGGCCCGCACTCGATCTCCGATTTCGCGTGACCCGTCGCACGGCGAACCTGCGCCCTCACGCGCGCCAACAACTCTTCCATGTGGAAAGGCTTGGCGACGTAATCGTCGGCGCCCGCGTCCATGCCCGAGACCTTGTCGGACCAGCGGTCGCGCGCGGTCAACAGGATCACCGGCATCTTGCGATCGGCCCGTCGCCACTGCTCCAGCACGGAGAGGCCGTCCATCTTCGGCAGGCCGATATCCAGGATCACGATGTCGTAAGGCTCGGTTTCACCGAGAAAATACCCTTCTTCCCCGTCCCGGGCCGTATCGACCGCGTAGCCTGAATCGGACAGGGCCCGCACCAGTTGACGGTTGAGATCGGGATCATCTTCGACGACGAGGGCGCGCACGGCAGGCCTCTGGGTTGGTGTCTTGCTCCTGCGGACGAGCCGCAGTGTCCCGATGATATACAGGATTGTGGCGCCCAGGGGCCAGCACCAGACGAGCGAAATGCTTCCCGGCCCGCCCGGAGGAAATACTTGAAGCACGGCAAGGGGAGTGAGAGCATCCGCCCCCTGAACGGAGCCCCCTCACGACAGGAGCCTTTCCATGGCCAATAAGGCCGTCCATCCCGCTGGAGCGAAACCCCTGGGCCCCTATTCGCCCGCCGTCGCCGCCGGCGACTACCTCTTCATTTCGGGCCAGATCCCGATCGACGCCGCCGGCAACATCGTCCCGGGCGGAATCGAGGAGCAGACGGAGCAGGTTTTCCGCAACATCAAGGCTGTGCTGGACGCGGCGGGACTGAGCTTCGCCAACGTCGCCAAGTCGACGGTCTTCATGGCAGACCTCGGCGAATTCACCCGCATGAACGCGGTCTACGAGAAGCACGTGGTGCAGCCCTATCCGGCCCGCTCGACCTTCCAGGTGGCCGCGCTCCCAAAGGGTGCCCGCATCGAGATCGAGATGATCGCATTCCGAGGCAAGTGAGACCGTCTGCGAGTATGCGCCGAGGAGGCTTCGATGTCCAAGGCAGGTCTGACCGTCATCGGCAATCACGTCTCACCCTACGTCCGCAAGGTGCTGGCCGTCTGCGAGATGAAAGGGCTGGCGTATCGGGTCGACTCGATCGTGCCGTTCTACGGCTCCGATCGGTTCACTCAGCTCAGTCCGCTGCGCCGCATCCCCGTACTGATCGACGGCGCCGACGTGATCAACGACTCCAGCGTGATCTGCGAGTATCTGGAGGAAACGGCGCCGCAGGTTCCCTTGCTGGCGGGAACCCCGGCCGAACGGGCCCGCATTCGCTTCCTCGACGAATTCGCCGACACGCTGCTCGCCGACGTCCTGATCTGGCGCATCTTCGGCAAGGCGCTGGTCGCGCCGGCGGTGTTCGGCACGCCGCGCGATCTCGAAGCGGTCCAGCGCGTGGTGCAGCAGGAACTGCCCGCCGTTCTCGACCATCTCGAGGTCTGGGCGCCATCCTCCGGCTTCGTCGGCGGCGCGACGGCGAACCTCGCCGACATCTCGGTGGCGAGCCACTTCGCCAACCTGCGCTGGGCGCGCCAGACGGTCGACGCGGCGCGCTGGCCCAAAACTGCGGCTTGGGTGACCCGTGTCGAGACCGAGACACCGCTGGGACGCCTCAACGCGATCGGCGACAAGATCCTGCGCACACCTGCCGACGGTCATCGCGCCGTCCTCCAATCGTTCGGCGTCGCGACCACGCAGGACAGCGTGGGAGGGGCCGCCGCAACGCGCGGGCCGATGACCGTGATCTGAGCCCGCGCGCGACTGTCGTCCGGCGCTATCCATAGTGGACTTTGGGAGAGCCGCGATGTCGAACCGTTGGACGGTCCTGGCGCTTCTTTTTCTGGTCCGCGCCACCATGGGGTTCCAGTTCCAGTCCGTCCCCGCGGTCGGGCCGCTGTTCCTGGCCGGTTTTGCCGTGATCGCGGCCGATCTCGGTCTGCTGATCGGCCTCTACCATGCGCCCGGGATCGCCCTGGCGCTTCCCGGAGGACGGATCGGCCAACGCTTCGGCGATGTTCCAGTCGTCGCCGTGGGGCTGGCGCTGATGGCGGCGGGCAGCATCGTGATGGCCACCTCGGCCAGTTGGGGCCTGCAGATCGCCGGACGCCTGATCGCGGGAACCGGCGCACTCCTGCTCAACGTCCTCATGTCCAAGATGGTGACCGATTGGTTCGCCGGGCGCGAGATCGCGACCGCCATGGGAGTTTTCGTGAACTCCTGGCCATTCGGCATCGCAATCGGGCTGGTGGCGTTTCCAATGCTCGCTGCAGCCGGCGGACTGCTACTCGTCCACGGATCGGCCGCCGCCGTGCTGGTCGTGGCGCTGGCGGCTCTGGTGACGCTCTATCGTCCGCCTGGGGGCAACCAAACAGCGGCGGCGGCCACGGGGGCCACGATGCCTGGTTCGGCGGTGCTCGCTGCCATCCTCGTCGCGGGATGCGTCTGGGGTCTCTACAATGCGGCTCTCGGCGTGGTCTTCGGCTTCGGCCCCTTGATGCTCACGGAGAGGGGCTGGTCGCTCGCTGCTGCCGGGTCCGCCACCAGCCTCGTGTTGTGGCTCGTGTCGGTATCGGTTCCCGCTGGCGGAATTATCGCCGACCGCACCGGCCGGCTGCTGAGCGTTCTCCTGACGAGTTGCCTTCTGTTTGCCGTCGGCCTGACGGCGGCGGCCACGACCTCCTCGATCGTTGCGTCTTTCGTACTCGTGGGCGTGCTCGGAGGGCTGGCGGCCGGACCGATCATGAGCCTGCCGTCGCGAGTTCTGGCGCCCGCCGACCGCGCGGTCGGCATGGGGCTCTTCTTCACGATTTTCTATCTGGTGCAGACGCTCGGCCCCTGGATCGCAGGACGCCTCACCAGCGCGACGGGCACCAGCAGCGCCGCCTTCCTGGCGGGCGCCGGCTTCCTCGTCGCCGCCATGATTCTGGTCGCGGTGTTCCTGCGGCTGGAAAATTCGGCGCGGGCCGGTACGGCGGCGGCCGTGCGCCCCTGATCCGATCGTCCCACGCTCGCGCGCCGGGCAGCCATGCGCCTTGACGGGATGCCGAAACGCGACGCTTTGCCCGTAAGGCAAGGGGCCGCCTTCCGCACCGAGGGAGCCCGAACTGCCGATGACCGATGGACGCGCGCCGACTGCCGATGCCGGGGCCGATGCCGGCGAGCTTGATCGCGCGGGAACGCTGCGTCTGGTGGCGATGCTCGCTGCGACGACGATACTGTCTCAGTTCTTCAGAGCGGCCTTGGCGGCAATCGCGCCGGAGCTCATCCGTGACCTCGCTCTTACGCCTCGGATGCTCGGCCTCGCCAACGGCGCATTTTTCGCCGCCTTGTTCATGGCCCAAGTTTTCGTCGGGCTGTTTTTCGACCGCATCGGCGTGCGGCGCACGGTCAGCACGCTGTCCCTCGCGATGGTCGCCGGCTCGGCCATGCACGCTCTGGCCGGAAGCGGAGAGACGCTCGTTCTTGCACGCTTCGTAACCGGCATCGGCTCGGCCGCCAGTTTCATGGCCGCGCTCGTCCTGGTCTCGCAATGGTTTCCACGCGCTCAATGGAGCACGCGTCTGTCGTGGGTCTTCGGCCTGTCCCAGATCGGCATCCTCGCCGCGGGTACGCCGCTCGCCGTGATCACGCAGTGGTACGGCTGGCGCACGGCCTTCTGGATCACGACGGTGCTCGCCGCCCTGACCGGTTTCGCATTCCACCGGATCATACGCGACCGACGGGAAGCCGCGGGCGTCGCGAACGCCGCGCCGCGAGACGCAGGGCCGGGTGCGCTGGAAGGCCTGCGCCTCATCGTCTCTCTGCCCGGCATCGTGCCCGTCTTCGTGATGTTCGGCATCGCGTACGCAGCCACCTTCACCGTAACCGGACTCTGGGCGGGGCCCTATCTCAAGGACGTGCACGGCCTGGAGACCACGGCGCGCGGGCATATCCTGACCGTGGTGGCATGTCTGCACGCGATCGGCGTGCTCGCCTATGGTCCGCTGGACCGCGTGTTCAACACGAGGAAATGGGTGGTTCTGTGCGGCGCCTCCGCGACGCTCGCGACGCTGATCGCCCTGGCTGCCATCCCCCATCCCCCCGTCTGGCTCGGCGTCCTGCTTCTGTTCCTGCTGGCGCTGCTCACGAACTACAATCCGGTTCTGCTCGCGCACATGCGCAGTCATTTTCCCGACCAGCTCGCCGGCCGCGGCGCCACCACAGGCAACATGTGCCAGCTGGCGGGAGCCGCACTGCTGCCGATCCTGACCGGCTTCATTCCGGGCCTGCTGCCGCCGGGGCCGGCCGGCGGCTACGACCCGGACGCCTACCGCTTGATCTTTGCGCTGCTCGCGGTCACGCTCGCCGCCGGCATACTGGCCTACACGGCCTCCCGAGACACGCACCCGCGCGGCTGATCGCGCGACGACACGGAGACCCTCGTGCAAACTCGCATGACGATCGAAACGACGCTTCCGACCGACGCTTCCGCAGCCGTGCTCGCGGGAAGGATCTGGCGGCCAGACGCCGGAGGTCCTGCAGTGGTGGCCGTACGCGGCGACGCGCTTTACGATCTGACCGCGATCACACCGACGATACGCGACCTGTGCGAGCGTCGCGATGCGGTCGAGGTAGTGCGCAAGGGCGACGGGCCGCGCGTCGCCGGCCTCGCCGACGTACTTCAGAACACACCTGAAGCTGGACGCGACGCGAGCCGGCCTTGGCTGCTGGCGCCGATCGATCTCCAGGCCGTCAAGGCCGCGGGCGTCACATTCGCGCGTTCGCTCCTGGAACGCGTGATCGAGGAGCAGGCGAAGGGTGCGCCCGAGAAGGCGGAAGCCATCCGCGCAGAGGTCGAACGCCAGCTCGGCGGCGATCTGCGGCGCCTCAAGCCCGGCTCGAAGGAAGCGCTGGCCCTGAAGGACACGCTGATCCGCCAGGGAGCGTGGTCGCAGTACCTGGAGGTCGGCATCGGCGAGGATGCGGAGATCTTCACCAAGGCCCAGCCGATGTCCGCGGTCGGACATGGCATGATGGCGGGCCTGCACCCGCGCTCCACCTGGAACAATCCGGAGCCCGAAGTCGTCTTGGTGGTCGCGTCCACCGGCACGATCGTCGGCGCGACGCTCGGAAACGATGTGAACCTTCGCGATTTCGAGGGCCGCTCGGCGCTGCTCCTGTCGAAGGCGAAGGACAACAACGCCAGCGCCGCCCTCGGCCCCTTCGTCCGCTTCTTCGACGAGCGCTTCACGCTCGATACCGTTCGGCGCATCACCGTCCACCTTTCGGTCGATGGACCCGACGGGTTCAGCCTCGCCGGTCACTCGTCGATGAGCGAGATCGCGCGCGACCCGGCGGACCTCGTCGCCGAGATGCTCGGCAAGACCCACCAGTATCCCGACGGCGCAGTGCTCTATCTCGGCACCATGTTCGCGCCCACCGAGGATCGCGGCGCCAAAGGCTTGGGCTTCACGCACAAGGTCGGTGACATCGTCACGATCCGCGCCGATGCGCTCGGCAGCCTGACCAACAGCATGGTGCATGCGTCCGACGCCCCGCCCTGGACCTTCGGCGTGAGCGACCTGATGCGGAGCCTCGCGCGCCGCGGCCTCCTCGGCTGACGGCACGCTGCGACGCGACGTCTCCATTGACAGGCGACGGCGCGGCTCCTATCCCCGCCAGTGGGACACCTCCCCCCAACGGGAGGCAACTATCTGGAAGGATAGACTGATGACGACGATCGCCAAGCCGGCACGCAAGCCGGCGTGCCCCCATTTCTCGTCCGGCCCCTGCGCCAAGCGGCCCGGCTGGTCTCCCAAAGCCCTCGAGAATGCGTTTCTAGGCCGTTCGCACCGCGCGAAGGAAGGCAAGGCGCGTCTCAAGCTGGCCATCGAGAAGACCAAGAAACTTCTGGAGCTGCCGCCGGAGTTCCTGTGCGGCATCGTACCGGGCTCCGACACCGGCGCAATCGAAATGGCGATGTGGACGATGCTCGGCGCGCGCGGCGTCGACGCCCTCGCGTGGGAAAGCTTCGGAGAGGGCTGGGTCACAGACATCGTCAAGCAGCTCAAGCTCAAGGACGCGCGCGTCCTTCGGGCCGACTACGGCAAGCTTCCCGACCTCGCCGGCGTTGATTTCAGCCGCGACGTGATCTTCACGGCCAATGGAACGACATCCGGCGTCCGCATCCCGCACTACGATTGGATCCCAGCCGACCGGGCCGGGTTGACGTTCGTGGACGCCACCTCCGCGGCCTTCTCGCAGCCCGTGGATTGGTCGAAGGTCGACGTCTACACATTCTCCTGGCAGAAGGCGCTCGGCTCGGAAGCCGCGCACGGCATGCTCGTCCTGTCGCCGCGGGCCGTCGCGCGGCTGGAGTCGTACAGCCCGGCCTGGCCGCTCCCCAAAGTCTTCCGTCTGACAAAGGGCGGCAAGCTCATGAAGGAGGTATTCGAGGGCGAGACGATCAATACCCCTTCGATGCTCGCGCTCGAGGACTATCTCGACGCTCTCGGCTGGGCCGAAGCGGCCGGAGGTGCCGCCGGACTGCGCAGGCGCGCGGACGCCAATGCGAAAGTCCTGATCGACTGGGCCGAGCGCACGCCCTGGATCGCCAATCTGGCGACCGATCCGGCCACGCGCTCCAACACCAGTGTGTGCTTGCGCTTCACCGATCCCGCACTCGCGGCGCTGCCCACCGACGCACAAGCCGCTTTCGCGAAGGCCGTGGCTGGCCTGCTCGACAAGGAAGGCGCGGCGAACGACATCGCCTACTACCGGGATGCGCCTCCCGGCCTGCGCATCTGGACCGGCTCGACGGTGGAAGCGTCCGACGTCCAGGCGTTGCTGCCCTGGCTCGAGTGGGCCTACGCCACGGAACGCGCCAAGATCGCGTGACCGCGCCGTAACGAGCCGCGCCGCCACTGAATTCGACGATCGTTCATTCGACGGGTGCACCATGTCTGCTCCGAAAGTCCTCATTTCCGACGAACTCTCGCCCGCAGCGGTCGCGATCTTCAAAGATCGCGGCATCGACGTCACGTTCGAACCCAAGCTCGGCAAGGACAAGGATCGCCTGGTCCAGATGATCAGCAGCTTCGACGGCCTCGCCATCCGTTCGGCGACGAAGGTGACCGAGAAGGTGCTGGCCTCCGCAGGAGCGCTGCGCGTCATCGGCCGCGCCGGAATCGGCGTCGACAACGTCGACATCCGCGCCGCCACTGCAAAGGGCGTGATCGTGATGAACACGCCGTTCGGCAACTCGATCACCACGGCCGAGCACGCAATCTCGATGATGATGGCGCTGGCGCGCCAGATCCCGGAAGCCGATCGCTCCACGCAAGCCGGCAAGTGGGAGAAATCGCGCTTCCTCGGCGTCGAGCTCTACGCCAAGACGCTCGGCATCATCGGCTGCGGCAACATCGGCGCGATCGTCGCCGACCGCGCGATCGGGCTCAAGATGCGGGTGATCGCGTTCGATCCCTTCCTGTCGCCGGAACGCGCCCTGCAGATCGGCGTCGAGAAAGTCGAACTGGACGACCTGCTGCGACGCTCCGACTTCATCACGCTGCACACACCTCTGACAGAGAAGACCCGCAATGTGCTCGACGCCACGGCGCTTGCGAGGACCAAGAAGGGTGTGCGCATCGTCAATTGCGCGCGCGGAGGCCTGATCGACGAGAAGGCCTTGCGCGAAGCCATGAGCAGCGGCCACGTCGCCGGCGCTGCGCTGGACGTCTTCGATGTGGAGCCCGCGACGGAAAACCCGCTGTTCGGCATGCCAAATCTCATCTGCACGCCGCATCTGGGTGCTGCGACGGCGGAAGCTCAGGAAAACGTCGCGCTGCAGATCGCCGAGCAGATGTCGGACTATCTCCTGAAAGGCGCCGTGACGAACGCAGTCAACTTCCCCTCGATCAGCGCCGAAGATGCGCCGCGGCTGAAGCCCTACGTCAAGCTCGTGGAGCAGCTGGGCTCCTTCGCAGGACAGCTCACGGAGAGCTCGATCAGGGGCATCAAGATCGAGTATTCCGGCGCCGTGGCGGAGCTGAACGTGAAGCCGCTGACGGCGGTCGCCGTGGCCAGCGTGCTGAAGTGGCACATGGGCGAAGGGGTCAACATGGTCTCGGCCTCGAGCCTCGCGGAAGAGCGCGGCGTGAAGGTCTCCACCACCACCCGCGGCCAGGACGGCGCTTACGAAAGCTACGTCAAACTGACCGTGCTCACCGACGAATACGATCGCTCGGTCGGGGGAACCGTGTTTTCCGACGGCCGCCCGCGCTTCATCCAGGTGCGCGACATCAACATGGAATTCGAGGTCACGCCGAACATGCTGTTCGTGCGCAACTCCGACAAACCCGGATTCATCGGCCGTTTCGGCATGGTCATGGGCGAGGCCGGGGTCAATATCGCGACTTTGAACCTGGGCCGCGACAAGCCCGGCGGCGATGCCATCTGCCTCGTCTCCGTCGACGAGCCGATCACCGACGCGGTGCTCGCCAAGGTCAAGGCGCTTCCACAGGTCATCCGCGCCAACCGCCTCCGCTTCTGACGCCGCCACGACACGGAACGGTCCGCCCTTTGCATCCCTGGTGCGATGAACGCGCCGGGCACACGTCTCGACGCCAGCCGGCACGGGGGCGCCGGCGGCCCGAGGTCACGCCGCGCGTCAATTCGGGACGGCGTGTCTCATGCTGCAAGCGACGACCATCCAGTTCTGGCACCGTTTTGCGATCGGGCTGAGCCGTCACTGGATGTCTCTCGGCTTGACGGCGCGGTTTGCGCTCGCAGCCCTGATGATCATGGGCAGCGGCATGGCCCTGTTCGGGGCCTGGGTCACCAACCGCATCGAGCAAGGCGTGGTCCGCAATACGGCGACCGGCGCCGGGCTGCTGGTCGAGCCGCTGCTACGGGACGATCTGTCGGCTCTGGGGACATCGGCGGCGCTCGACGAGGCATCGATCGCACGGCTGCGCAATCGCCTGGCCGCCTCGGGGCTCGCGCTGATGGCCGAGGAAATCCGGATCTGGACGTCGGACGGCCGCCTGCTCTTCGGCATGGAGCCGGCAGCCGGTGGCGCTCCACGCCCCCCCGCTGCCTTCAAACTTGCCCGCGCAGGCGAGGTCCAAGGGCGGTACCGGCCCCGCACGTCGAGCGCAACCGCCGATGGCGGTCCAGCGCAAAGGCCGTATCTGGAAATCCTCACCCCGATCAAAGCACCGGATGGCAAGCGCGTCGTGGCCGTCGCCGAATTCCGCGGCGCCGCGACGATGCTCTCCGCCGAACTGCGGCGTGCGCGCATGCAGAGCTGGGTCGTCATGATCGCCGTCGGTCTGACGATGCTGAGTTGCCTCCTGGCGATCGTGCGCCACGGCAGTCGCCGCATCGAAGAGCAGGAAGCGTCGCTGAAGCTCAGGATCGGTGAGCTTTCGCGTCTCCTGAAGCAGAACGTGAGCCTGCGCCGCCGCATCGACGAGTTGCATCACCGCTCAGTCGAGCGTAACGAGATGTATCTGCGCAGGGTCGGAGCCGAGTTGCACGACGGACCGGCCCAGATGATCGGTCTCGCTCTGCTGCGGATCGATGCTCTCGCCCCCCAGGCCCGAGGTCCGGAGGCGAAGGATCAACCCAACGCGGGCGACGACCTCGAGATCATTCGCGGCGCTTTGTGGGAAAGCCTGACCGAGATCCGCAACATCTCTGCAGGATTGGCGCTGCCCGCGATCGACCGGCTGTCGGCAGCCGAAACTCTCAGATTGGCTGCCTCCGCCCACGAGCGGCGGACCGGCACGCTCGTTGCACTCGACCTGGAACAGCTCCCCGCGGAGCTGCCGCACGACCTCAAGACGTGCCTCTACCGCTTCGTCCAGGAGGGATTGAACAATGCGTTCCGCCATGCCGAGGGGACAGGACAATTCGTCCGGGTTGGACATTCCGACGACATCCTCGAGTTGCGCGTCGGAGACGCCGGCCCGGGCTTCTCTGCGGGCGACGGCTTCGGAAAAGGACTCGGACTCGTCGGACTTCGCGACCGCATCGATGCCCTCGGAGGCACATTCGAGATCAATTCCGTCGCCGGCCGCGGCACCGAACTCGTCGCCAGGTTCAAACTCCCTCCAACGCACACAGACTGAGCGCATCCGTGTGGCGGTCGTCGACGACCACCCGCTCTTCCGCGACGGCGTGGCAAACACGCTCGCCGCCGCCGCGATGATCGAAGTGGTCGCACAGGGCGCCAGCGCCGCCGAGGCACTCACGATCGCGGCGGACCACCTTCCCGACGTGATGCTGCTCGACGTCTCCATGCCGGGCGGAGGCATCGAGGCAGCAAAGGCGCTCTCGAAAGCGTTTCCCGCCGTCAAAGTGATCATCCTGACCGTATCGGAGAGCGACGAGCATTTCTCCGCCGCGCTCGAAAACGGGGCGCGCGGCTATGTGCTGAAGGGCGTCAGCGGCCCGGAACTGATCAACACCGTCAATGCCATCCAGCGCGGCGAGCAGTACGTCACTCCGGGCCTCGCCGCCCGCCTGCTGACGCGCCTCAAGCAGGACCCTCCCCGGCGCGCGCCGGGAGAACCCGATGACGCGCTCTCAGAGCTGACGACGCGCGAGTATCAGATCCTCGAAAAGGTTTCCCGCGGTCTCACCAACAAGGAGATCGCCGCCGCCTTCCAGATCAGCGAGAAGACCGTCAAGCACTACATGAGCAACATCATGCAGAAGCTGCACGTCCGCAATCGCGTGGAGGCCCTGCTCAAGCTCAAGGCCAAACAGGCCGGTTGAGCATCGCGCCGCAAAGGGGGGCCACGCAGGCAAGTCGGTTCGGCTCAGGCCAGGGCCTCGCGCACGACCTTGCGAATCTCCTCGAGCGAAAACGGCTTCGTCACCATGCGCCGGATGCGGGCGGAGGCCGAGGCGCCTGCCGAGGTCGCGAAGCCCGACATCAGAACGATACCCACCGACGGTGATATGGAGGCGACCGCCTCGGCGAGATCCAGCCCGTTCATGCCGGGCATCTGTATGTCCGAGATCAGGAGCGCGAAGCCCGACGGCTCCGCACGCAGACGCTCCAGTGCGTCGGTTCCGTCCGCGACGGCCACCACGTCGTGACCGTCGCTCAGGAGGGCCCGCGTAACGAGTTCCCGTGTCGCCTGCTCGTCGTCGGCGAGAAGAATTCGCGCCATCGCTACCCTCCTTGCACCCGTGATCTCAGCGCCAGATGCGCCCGTCTTGCCGCCACTGGACCTGCCACTCTCGCCCGCACATGCCGGCCAGCTCCGTCACTTCCGGACCAGATGCCCCACGAACGGCAGCTCCCGGAAACGGTGCGCTACGTCCATACCATAACCCACGGCAAAGACCTTCGGGCAGTCGAAAGCCTTGAAGTCGGCTTCGACCGAGACTGCGCGCGTCGACCTCTTGTCGAGCAGAACGCAGGTGCGCACCCGCAGGGACCCGCGCGCCGAGATCAAGTCCTTGGCGAACGCCAGCGTGCGGCCGGATTCCAGGATATCGTCGACGATCAGAACGTCACGGCCGCGAACGTCAGTCTCGATGTCCCGAGTGATCGTGACCTTCCCGGAGGACGCCGTATCCTTCCGGTAGCTCGACAAGGTCATGAAATCCACCTCGGGCGCCAGCCCGGCGGTATGGAGCGCGCGGATCAGGTCGGCCGCGAAGACGAAACTTCCTTTCAGGATCGGGATCACCAGGAGACTGCCGGACGCGGTGGCGGCAATGTCCTTGGCCAGGGACTGAACCCTCTCGGCGATCTGATCGGCCGAGAAGATGACCTCGACACGTTCTTGGGAGGCGTCCTGTGTCATGACTGCTCCGGTTCCTGCCAGGCTCGCGGTCGCGCGGCCCCTGTCAGAGGAGGCGAACGGCACGGCCAGGAGAACGAATCTAGCACGACCCGCCACAGGATAGCCTCAAGGAAAGTTAACTTGGCAACACTCGGACCGGCCGCTAATGAGGCCCGCGGATCGCGTCTGCATCAAGATTGATCATCATTCGAGAAACGCCCTGTGACACTTTCCAGAAGACCCACTCTGCGTCGGTCGCTGCCTGCCGCAGCCCTCGCCGGCCTGCTCGCGTGCGTCGGTCCTGGGCTCGCCGCAGCGCAGTCCAACGCCGTCGCCAAGGTCAATGGCCGCACCATCACCGACGCCGACCTCAAGCTCGCCGACGCCGAAATCGGTGCCGAGCTGGCGCAGATCCCCGAGCAGGCTCGCAAGCGCGTGCTGCTCGAGTACGTGATCGAGAACCAGATCTTCGCCGAGGCGGCCGAGGGTGCGAAACTGGCCGCGGGGCCGGCATTCGAGGCGCGCATGGCCTATTGGCGCACGCGCGCTCTGCGCGATCTCTACTTCGAGACCAGCATCCGCGGCGCCGTGAAGGACGCCGACGCCAAGGCCTTCTACGACGAACAGGTCAAGCAGATTAAGCCGGAACCGGAGGTCAGCGCGCGCCATATCCTGGTCGAGAGCAAGGAGAAGGCCGACGAGATCGCGGCCAAGCTCAAGGCCGGCGGAGATTTCGCAGCGCTGGCGAAAGAGAACTCCAAGGACCCTGGTTCCAAGGACAACGGCGGCGATCTGGGATTCTTCGGGCGTGGCCAGATGGTGCCCCAGTTCGAGGAAGCGGCCTTCAAGCTTGCAAAGGGTGAAGTCTCCGCGCCGGTTCAGAGCCAGTTCGGCTGGCACCTGATCCGCCTCGACGACAAGCGCGAACGCGGCGCGCCTGCGTTCGAGACCGTCAAGGACCGCATTCTCACCTCCCTGATCCACCAAAAGGCGCAGGCGATGGGTACAGAGCTGCGCGGCAAGGCAAAGATCGAGTACATCGACGACGAGATCAAGAAGTCGGTCGAAGCCGAAAAGGCGGCGGCGCCGAAGAAGCAGTAACCGCTGCCTCATTGCGCCGCGTTCCCCAAGTCCGGCGTAACGGCTGAAACGACCGGGCGGTTCGGCCGCCCGAGACGCGGGGCGCGCTCGTGACCGTGCAGATACGGCCTGTCGGCAATGACGACATCGAGGGCTATCATCGCCTCCTCGATGCCGTCGCCGCCGAACGGCGCTATCTCGCCATGGTTGAAGCGCCCCCGATCGAGCAGACGCGAGCCTTCGTATCCGGCATTCGCGACCGCCGAGACGTCATGTTGCTCGCTGTCGAGAAGCAAGAGGTGGTCGGCTGGTGTGACATCGTCACCACGGCCGACCGGCCGACCGTCGCCCACGTCGGCACCCTGGGCATGGGCATCGCCGAGAGCCATCGCGGCCGGGGATTGGGCAGCCGCCTGCTGGCGAGCGCCGTATCCGCCGCATGGACCCGCGGGCTCGGCCGCGTTCAATTGCTGGTGTTCACCGACAACGTCCGCGCTCAGGCACTTTACCTCAAGCACGGTTTCGTCGTGGAAGGCACGCGCCGGCGCGTGGTGAGGATCGGCGACACGTACCACGACGACCATATGATGGCGCTCGTGCGCTGAACTGCGCGCGAGCGTCCGGCTCGTGCGGGCCGTGCTTGACGCAGCGACATCGCCCTCGCTACTCACCAGTCTTTGTGACAAACGGCTCGCGATCCCCAGGCGCTCGCCGCAGACAGTTCGGATCAGCAATGCGTCGCCGCTTCTACCTCGTCTACAATCCCGTCGCGGGTCGCTCGCGCGCCGCAGCTCTCGAGCGCGTCGTACGCGAACTGGAGGCCGCGAAGGCTGAGGTCGTGCACTGCACAGCCACATCGAGCGAGGCAGCCCGCGCCGACTGCGTCGCCGCCGCCCGCTCAGGCCAATTCGATGCGCTGGTCGCGGCCGGAGGCGACGGCACCATCCGCCAAGTGGCAGCCGCAGTACGCGACAGCGGACAGGCTCTCGGCGTCATCCCGCTCGGGACAGGCAATGTCCTCTCTCATGAGCTGGCGCTGCCCCGCAGGCGGGCAAAACTCATCGCCGAGATGCTGCTCAACGGCCCCGTCGAGCACGTCGACATGGCGACGGCCAACGGCGAGCCGTTTCTGCTGATGGCGGGAGCCGGCTTCGATGGCCGGATCGTCGCGGGCCTCGACCACGGCATCAAGAACTGGCTCGGGAAGACAGCCTATGTGATGCCGACGTTGCGGACGCTGGCCCGACCGCTCGATCTTCTGCGTGTCACCATAGACGCGCAGAGCACCACGGCGACCTGGGTCGTGGTGACCAACGCCAGGCATTTCGGAGGCGGATTCGTCATCACGCCCGGAATGCACCTGCGCCAGAGCGGGCTGCAGGCCATCGTCTTCCGGAGCCGCTCCCGGACCCACCTGATCGGGCAACTGATCGCGATCGCCACGGGGCGCCATGCATCCAAGGCCGCCTCGGGCGCCGACGATGTCGGGTTCATCGATTGCGAGCGCGTCGACGTAGACGCGGATGCGCCGGTGCCGGCGCAGATCGACGGCGACGACTTCGGCACCACTCCGTTGAGCATCAGACGCGGGGGCGGGCGCGTCGCCGTGATCGTGCCTTCGCCGGACAAGGCGTAGCCGCAAGTCACCGGCCCGGCCGCATGGGGGCGAAAGAGGCGTCCGGCTCGCCGCCTCAGGACGCCGGGCCGGGTGCGAAACGGCGGAAGTTAGATCGGACCTGAACCTACTTCTTGGCGCCGCTCATCGACTGCAGGACAGAGAGCCAATTCTTCTGCCACTGCTCGCCGACCTGCATCCAGAACTGCATCGGGTTGGCCATGCCGTCGGCGCCCGGCATCATGCCCGGCAGGCCTCCAGCGGACATCCGCGACATCATCGACTTGACCGCCGCAGCCGGGTCGGGGTGGCGGAGTTGCTCCTTCCACACCGCCATCATCTGATCCATCATTTCAACCTGCATCTTCGACGCCGCCTGCATGTGCGACCGAGTTGCATCGACGATCTCGGCCGGCCAGCCCAGCGCCTTCGCCGCAGCAGCCATTTTCTCGGCTACCCGGGCATTCTGCCGCTCGGTGGTCGCCGTCATCTCCGAGCGCCAATCCGCCATTGCCTCGAGTGCCGAAAGGGCAGCCTGTTTCGCGTCCTCGCTCAGACCAGGAGGAAAGGCGCCGTCGAACGGTGTCTTCATGGCCATTCTGGATCTCCTTGGTCGCCAACAGGCCATACTGTCTGCAGATTTCTCGCGGGACGTGAAACGCGTCCACCGCGACGAATACGAACATTAGATCACAATCCGGGCGCGGAAGCCAGGAACCCACGCGACGCGCGGGACCATACCTACGGCGCGACGTTCACGCCCATGCAGACGCTTGGGGCGTCACCACGGCCTCGTGGCCGTTCAGGCCAGACAGGCGGGATTGAATACGAGACATGCTCCGCAGCCTAGCTCGTCGCAATCAACTCACCGAGCCCGCCAGGTCGGATAAGGGCGCACTTATCGTTGCAGGATCGCATTTGGACATTCGTGCACCCCTCACCGGGCGCGTCGATTTCCGGCTTCATAATCCGTCGAGGGGGACGGCGTTCAAATCAATGACTCGTGGGACATCCGGCGCCCGATATTCCGGATATTTAGCCGACGGCGCATTTACCGACACACTCGCGCCGTGCCCATACGATAATCACCAGGCGCTGGGCATTGCCATAAAGTACAACGTCTGGTGGCGAATTCTTGTTCTCCCGCGCAACTACCCTGTAAAGACATTGCAATTCTAATGTGTTAGGGATCTGGTAATATAGAGTTGTGTAGTTTCCCGAGGGGAGCTAGACGAAGCTTCGAATAGTTTCGGCGCAGCATGTGCCGCCCCTTCAAAAAATCCAGGAGACGACCTGATGGCCGCGATCAAGTACGACAGCCTTTCTTGGAAAGAGCTAAACGAGATGGAGACGAAGCTCCGTAGCGCGATGGCTCGCAAGAAAGAGGATCGCAAGACCGAGCTGCGCGAGAAGATCGAGGGCATGCTGGAGTCCGAAGGCTTCACGATCGGCGATATTTTCCCCAATGCGCGCGGCAAAGGGCGCGGTGGCAAGGTCGCCATCAAGTACATCAATCCGGACAACAAATCCGAGACCTGGACCGGTCGCGGACGCCAGCCGCGCTGGCTCGTCGCCAAGCTGGCCAAGGGCGGAAAGCTCCAGGATTTCACCGTCTGAGCATCGTGACGCAGACAGCGCCGATACGAAAAAGCCCGCAATCGCGGGCTTTTTTATTGCTGGGGCCGAAAGACACGCGAGAGAATGCCGTGCTCACCCCATGGCGCCGCGGAAGACCTGAATGTCGAGATCGCGCACTTTCTTGCGCAAAGTATTTCGATTGAGGCCGAGCAGATCCGCGGCCTTGATCTGATTGCCCCGGGTCGCGGTCAGTGCCGCGACGAGAAGCGGGCGCTCGACGTCGGCCAGAATACGGTCATAGAGGCCGGCCGGGGGCAGACCACCGTTGAAACTTGCGAAATAGCGCGTCAGGTGCATCTCCACGGCCTCGGAAAGTGATCGCGCCTCGGTGCTGCCCTGCACGACCGGGGCCGGCGGCCGCGACGCGGCAAGCTGAGTTTCCACCATCTGGGCCGTAATGAGGTCCTCCGGCTGCAGCGCGACCAGCCGGCGCACGAGGTTTTCCAGCTCGCGGACATTTCCCGGCCAATCGTGCTTCTTGAGCACGTCGACGGCGGCCGTCTCGATCGTCTTCTGTCCGAGCCCGGCGCGCATGCTCTGGCGCAGGAAATGGCGCACGAGATCACCGATGTCGTCCGCGCGCTCGCGCAGCGGCGGCAAGCGCACGGGAACGACGTTGAGGCGATAAAAGAGATCCTCGCGGAAAAGCCCCTGCTGAATCTGCGCGCGAAGGTCCCGGTGGGTGGCCGCGATGATGCGCACATTCGTCTTGATCGGCGTACGGCCGCCGACCGTCGTGTACTCGCCCTCCTGCAGGACACGCAGCAAGCGCGTCTGGGCCTCCATCGGCATGTCGCCGATTTCATCGAGAAACAGTGTGCCACCCTCCGCCTGCGCGAAGCGGCCCTCCGTTCGCGCCTGGGCGCCGGTGAAAGAGCCCTTCTCGTGACCGAAAAGCTCGCTTTCGATCAGCTCGCGTGGGATCGCGGCCATGTTGAGGGCGACGAACGCGCCGTTCTTTCGTTTTCCGAAATTGTGCAGCACGCGTGCGACGAGCTCTTTTCCAGTGCCGCTTTCACCTGTGATCATGACCGTGAGATCGGTCTGCGTGAGCCGCGCAAGCGCACGATAGATCTCCTGCATCGCCATCGACCGGCCGATCAGCGGCAGCTCTTCCCCCGCAGGCTCCATCGCGCTCGCCCGCGCTTTGCGACCGGTATCGGCCAGCGCCCGGCCGACCACGCCTACCAGCTCGGACAGATCGAACGGCTTGGGCAGGTATTCGAATGCGCCCTTTTCCGCCGCCGTGAGCGCGGTCATCAGCGTGTTCTGAGCGCTCATGACGATAATGGGCAGATCCGGCCGCGCGCGCTTGATGCGCGGAATGAGATCGAAGGCGTTCTCGTCGGGCATCACCACGTCGGTGATCACCACGTCGCCTTCGCCCTGGCTGACCCAGCGCCACAGGGTCGCCGCGTTGCCGGTCGCGCGCGGCAGATAGCCAGCCCGAACCAGTGCCTGGTTGAGCACGGTGCGGATCGCGCTGTCGTCGTCGGCGATGAGGACGGTGCCACGGGCCATAGCGGCCTCCCAAGTCAAGCCTTGCGCGCGGTTGCCGCGCCGTCTGCGATAGGCAGAAGAACCCGGAACACCGTGCGCCGGGGAACGCTGTCACACTCGATGATCCCGCCATGGTCGCCGATGATCTTGGCCACCAGCGCGAGACCCAATCCTGTCCCGGAACGCTTCGTCGTGACGAAGGGATCGAACAGGTGCGCCTTCAAGTCGTCACGGATGCCGGGGCCATTGTCCTCGACCTCGACGAGGAAAGGCAGGCTGACCCGCGTGCCGGTGCCTGGAACGGCGAGCCGCACACCCGGCCGGAAGGCCGTGCGCAGGATGATGCGCGCGCCTTCGCCGGTCCCCTCGAGCGCTTCAGCGGCATTCTTCACGAGGTTGAGGAACGCCTGCACCAGCTTGTCGCGGTTTGCCGGGATCTGCGGCAGGGAGGGATCATACTCCTCGACGACGCGAATGCCGTGGGCAAAGCCGCTGGTCGCGAGGCGCTTCACATGATCGAGAATGGCGTGGATGTTGACCGGAACCTTCTGCAAGGGCCGCTCGTCGCCGAACACCTCCATGCGGTCGACGAGGTTGCGGATCCGCTCCGTCTCCACGCAGATGAGTTGCGTGAGGGCACGATCCTCATCGCCCAGCGTCGGCTCCAGAAGCTGCGCCGCGCCCTTGATGCCGGACAGGGGATTCTTGATCTCGTGAGCGAGCAGCGCCGCCAGCCCCGACACCGAACGCGCGGCCGCGCGGTGCGTGAACTGGCGTTCGATCATCTGCGCCATCGATCGCTGCTGCAGCATCACGAGCACCAATCCCGGATGCTCGGGCATGATGCCGGCGAAGACGTCGACGAGACGCTGGGCATGGAGGCGGGGCAAGCTGACGTCGACGCCATACTCGTTCACCGTGGCGTGTGTTCGCCGCACCTGCTGCACGAGCGCCAGCAATGGTGAGCCGAATGCGAAAATCTCGCCGATCGTCAGCCGCTTGAGCATCGCCTGACTCGACGCGAGGAAGCTCTCCGCGGCGGCATTCGCGTAGATCATGCGATCGTCGTCACCCACGACGAAGATCGGGTGCGGGAGCGCCGCAAGCAGCACGTCGTGCTCGATGTGGCGGCGCTGCGGAACCGGCGGCAACGACTGGGGTGCAGGCGTCGGCGCGGGCGCAATCGGCTCCTGTGCCTTGGGCGGGCGGCGCTGCGACGTCGCCTTGTGCCGAGATCCCTTCATGCCGCGACCTCCCGCGACTGGGCTCGATCGTAGAATTCGACGAGACCCGCGATCGCCGCCTCGGGATCGGGCTCAGTGCACAAGCGCTGGCGCCATTCCCGTACGACGGCCTCCGGCATACCGCTGCGCGCGAGATACCAGCCGATGTGCTTGCGCGCATTGCGACCGCCCAGATCGCGCCCGTAGTGGACCAGCATCTCCTCAAGATGAGAGCGGGCGATATCGGCCTGCTCGCTCAGCGCGGGCGCATCGTTCAATGGTTCGCCCGCGATCGCGCGCGCGATGCGTCCTGCGATCCACGGCGCGCCGTAGGCACCCCGCCCGATCATGACACCCTGCGCACCCGAGCGCGCGAGAGCCTGCTTCGCGTCGTCGACGCTGAGGATGTCGCCGTTGACGACGACGGGGATCGACACGGCGTCGACGACCGCGCGCACCTGCGACCAGTCCGCCGAGCCCTTGAAGAACTGCTGGCGGGTCCGGGCATGAACGGTCACCAGCTTGACGCCGGCGGCTTGTGCACGCCGCGCGAGTTCGGGCGCGTTCCTTGAGCGATCGTCCCAGCCCAGGCGCATCTTCAGCGTCACCGGAACGTCGACGGCGCCGACTACGGCCGCGACCAGGCTCAACGCATGGTCGAGATCCCGCATCAACGCCGACCCCGACAAGCGTCCCGTCACCTCGCGGGAGGGGCAGCCCATGTTGATGTCGATGATGTCGGCACCGAGCCCGGCCGCGATCCGAGCCCCCTCGGCCATCCACGGGACTTCACAACCGACGAGCTGGATGACATAGGGGGCCACGCCCTCGCCGCGCGCCTTGAGCACAACGTCGGAGCGCGACTGCACCAGTTCGCGGCTGGCGACCATCTCGGAAACGACCAGCCCCGCGCCCAGACTGTGCGCCGCCCGGCGAAACGGAAGATCGGAAACGCCGGACATGGGCGCCAGAAAGACCGGATTGGCCGGCTCTACCGGCCCGATCGATCCGATGCTGCGCCGCGGCTCACGACTGAGACAGCCAGATTGCATAATTTTTGATCATTCTGCTCAGTTGCTGAATGTTTAGGCAGATTAGCGCGCGACACGGACTCGGGCAAGTTTTTTCGGCGCCCGTCCACACGGCCTGCGCCCGATTGCGCTGGCGGCCCGCGGCGCTTAAGTGGCGCCTGCAGACCGGGAGATCCGCCATGACCGTCGCCGCCATCATCGTCGCAGCCGGAAGCGGCACGAGGATGAGCGACGGCGGACCTGCCAAGCAGTATCGCCTGCTCGCCGGGCGCACGGTCCTCGCCCGCGCGACCGAGCCGTTTCTGCGCCATCCCCTCGTCGACCGGGTCCTTCTGGTGACCCGCGAGGGCGAAGCGGAGCTGTGCCGCACCGCGCTCGGCGGCCTCGCATCGCACCCGAAGCTGCTCCGGCCGGCGACCGGAGGCGCTACTCGGCAGGCCTCCGTCCGCAATGGGTTGGCGGCCATCGGCACCGAGAAACCCCATGTCGTGCTGATCCACGACGCCGCGCGACCGTTCGTATCCGCCGGCGCCATCGGCGAGGTGATCGCCGCGGTGACGCCGCAGCGTGGCGCAATCGCCGCGACCCGCCTGACCGACACCCTGAAGCGCTCCGACGCGTCAGGCGCGATCGTCGAGACCATTCCCCGCCAGGACCTCTGGCGGGCCCAGACGCCCCAAGGCTTTTCGTACGAACCGATCGTGACGGCCCATGCGCGCGCGCAAGCCAGCGGACGTGACGACTTCACCGACGATGCGGCGATCGCGGAATGGGCCGGGATGACCGTGACGCTGATCGAGTGCGGTCCGGCCAACCTGAAGATCACCGAGCAGGAGGACATGGAGATGGCTCGAGCGCGTCTATCGGCGCCAGACCTGCCGGATGTGCGCACCGGACAGGGCTTCGACGTGCACCGTCTCGTGCCGGGCGATCATGTCTGGTTGTGCGGAATCCGCATTCCCCACACTTCGACTCTCGAAGGCCACTCGGACGCGGACGTAGGGATGCACGCCGCAACCGATGCCCTGCTCGGCACCATCAGCGACGCCGACATCGGCGAACACTTCAAGAACACAGACCCCCGGTGGCGAGGCGCCCGCTCGGCCCAGTTCCTCGCCGACGCGGCCCGACGCGTGACGGACCGAGGCGGGCGGATCAGCAACATCGACGTAACCCTGCTCTGCGAAGCCCCGAAAGTGGCCCCTCACCGCCGCGAGATGTGTGCCGCGATCGCCCAGGCCGCGGGGATTGCCGCCGACCGGGTCAGCGTCAAGGCTACCACCACCGAGGGCTTGGGATTCCCCGGCCGCCGCGAAGGCATCGCCGCCCTCGCTACTGCCACAGTTGTATTCCCATCTAGCGCAATCGAGCACCCCAACGCGCCCAACTGATTGCAAATCCGTCTCGAATCGCACCACTGTTCGATCAATGCCGTGGTGCCTGTAGGTAATGCGTCGGGTTCTGCCCTGTGATCGGGAGACCGAAATGAACATCATGACACCTACTCTCGCAAAGGCTCCGGTCGCCATCACGGAGATTGCGGAAGCGACGTCCTCGACCTGCCTCGCCACCCGCGTCAGGCAGCTCAGCCGCATCATAACCCGCGTCTACGACGACGCGATGCGCCCGCTCGGGATCACCGCGAGCCAATTCACCCTGCTGACGCAGCTGGCGCAGCAAGATGGGATCACGGCGGTGGAAATCGGCCACAGCCTCGACATCGAGAAGTCCACGCTCTCCCGCAATCTCAAGCGGTTGCTCGCGCTCGGACATCTCACAATGGACCCGCCGGCCGGCCGGCGCGGTCGCGGCCTGCACCTGACGCCAAAAGGGCAGGACGTGATCCAGAAGGCCTATCCGGTGTGGAAGGACGCCCAGGCGCGCGCTGTGCGCACCATGGGCCCCGAGAGCCGCTCGATCCTCGACGGCTTGCTCGTGCAGGCAGAGAAACTCGGCGCGCTGTAAGGGCGCGCCAAGCCAAGCGACTTCTTTCTACTCTCTTCTCTCTGATGATCGGGCGCCCAGGATTGCCCACCTGGACGCCCATTTTTTTTGCGCGCCGCGCGCGGGGCGGCGCCGTCACGTTCGCAGAAACGGTCTAACGGCGAGGTCCTGGCTCGCGACCCTCCTCTTCGAGCGGAAGCCCCTTGCGGTCCATGCCGCGCCAGCGCATCAGACGCCGACGCTCCTCGGGGGTCAGCTTGCTCGCCGTCTCGACCAGGAAATCTCCCAGTTTCTCACGCAACCGGGCGTCCGCAGCGAGCAGGCGCTGTTGTGCCTGAACAAGCCGTGCGCGCTCGAAAGGCTCTGCCGCGAGCGCTTCCTGGCGCGCCCTCGTCGCAAGCCTCAGATCGCTGCGCAGGGCGATCAATTGCTGGCGCTGGACATCGAGCGAGGAGAGCAACTGCTGACGCCGCTCGGCCGGCAGTGTCGCGACGAACCCAAGCGCGTTTCCACCAGGATGGCGTCCGCCCCACCCGCCTTGCGGTCCATAGCGGAACATCGCGCCGCCGACCGCCCCGACGACGAGCAGATTGAGCGCTAGCGACGCGACCAGAAGCACGACGGCCCAACGGGGCAGACGCGTGGGCGCAGAACCTGAGCCTACCTCGCTCATGTTCAGTCCTCCTCCACCTCACCGACTGCCAGCACCAGCCCTTGCACGGGAGATGTCAGGCTCAGTCCGGTGTACTCCTCGATGGCCGGCAACGCGCCGTCGGCAAATCGCGATCCGCCGACGAAGACACCGATGAGCATGCAGGCGGCAAGCACCGCCGCACTGGGCCAGACCTCGCGACCGGGCCCGCGGCGAACACTCCGCGCATCGCGGCGCGCGCCATCGCTGGCCGGTCCGGCCGCCGAGGCGGCCGTCGGAGAAGCCCGGCTATCCACATGCACCATGCGCGGCGTGCGCCGGGCAGCGGCGACGATGCGGTCGGCCAACGCAGGAGCCGCAGGCGCATCCCGATCGGTGACCGACAGCAAGCGGTCGAGCGCACGGGCCTGCGCGATGACAGCCGCCGCTTCAGGACTGCGCGCCGCGAACTCTCGGGCGGCGGATCTCCGCGGCGCCGGCCAGCGAGAAAGGTCGCCGCCGAACGCTTCTGCAAGGGCGGCAAACTCGCGTTCGTCCATAGGCTTCGTCGTCTCGTTCATCCCTTACCTCCCGGACATACGCGGATAGCATGTTCCGCCCGATGCCACACGCCCCATCACTCCTGCTGGTCGGGCAGCAACGCCCGCCATTCACCCCGTAACGCGGCTCGTAACGCCCGCCGGCCACGGCCCAGCAGCGACTCCACCGCCTCGTCGGAAACGCCCATCGCACGCCCGACCTCGACCTGACTCAGTCCCTCGAAGTGGAACAGCGAAATCGCGACACGCTGGCGCTCGGGCAGATCAGCCAGTGCCTGCTGCACCGTCCGCGTCAGATCGGCTGCCACCAGCCCATCCTCCTGCGCGGCGCGGACCGGCTGGTCCGGCACCTCATCGACCGGAGTGACGCTCCGTCGTGCGCGCAACCGGTCGATCGCCAGATTGGCCGTCACGCGACGCAACCAGGGCCGGATTCCGTTCGGCCCTACCTGAAGCGTCGCAGCATTCCGCCACAACCGCAGGAAGGCTTCCTGCGCGACGTCCTCGGATTCCGCCACCTCATCGAGAAGTCGCCGCCCCGTCGCGACGCACGCCCCCAGATGGAGGTCGACCAGGCGACGAAACGCGACGGCATCGCCCTGCGCCACGGCCGAAACGAGCCGAACGTCCTCGGCCGCCTGCGCATGGGCTGCCGTGGTCGCATCGGCGGCGTCCGGCGTGGCGTCAGGGTGATCGCCCTCGTGCATTCCTCGGGTGCCTGCCGTCGTTCGTCGGAGCAAGGGCCTCTCGGTCGTCGACGCGATCGCCATTCGCTGATGCGCGCTTGTCATGTCATCGCTCGCCCGAGGCCGGCGCGGAGCACCGGCCCCATCCACCATGCGTCACCCATGTGCATTCCGCCAGGGGCAACACGACGATCTCAGCCTCAGTTGCGCGGCGGCTGCGGCGGCATGCCGGGCGCGGGGCCGCGTTCGGCGGGGCCACCGGAAGGCTGACGTCCTTCGCCACCCCACCAGCCGCGCATCCGCTCGCGCATTCCGCCCTGGCGACCGTCTTCCATGTGACGACCGAACGGACGCTCGTCCGAGGTCACGACACCATCGCCGTTCGCATCGAGACGCGCGAAGCGCTCGGCGCTACGTGCCATGAACTGTTCGCGGGTGACTTTGTCGCTGCCGGTCGCACCGAAGCGATGCAGGAAGCGTTTGACCTGATAGTCGACGGTCTCCTTGCGCAAGGCGGCAAAATCCGCGCTGTCGATCGTGCCGTCCCGGTTGCGGTCGAAACGATCGAACCTGCGACCGGCCGCCGCGAGAAACGCATCCTTCGAAATCGTGCCGTCCGCGCCCGCCGCCTCGCGCGCCAGGTCTCCGAGCGGACCGCGGCCCATGCCTTGACCTTCACGGCCGGCAAGGCCACCTCTGCCGCGCATCATCGGCGGGAGATCGGCATCGGTGATACGCCCGTCACGGTCGAGATCCATCTCGTCGAACAGGCGCGCCGCAGTATCGAGCGCCTGCTGCCGGGTCGTCTTGCCATCCTTCCCGCCGAGCATCGACGCGATGCGCCGCGAGGGATCGCCGCCACGTTCCCGTCCCATGAAGCCGCGACGGCCCTCGGCGCCCGCGGCGAGCGCAGCCTCGATCTCGGCGAGATCGAGCACGCCATCCCCGTTCTTGTCGATCCGTGCGAAACGTTCCCGCGCCCGGGTCTCGAACTCGTCCTTCGTCAGATTGCCGCGACCGAACATGCCGCGCCGGCCACCCATGTCGTCGCCGCCCATCGGGCCGAAGCCCTGGGGGCCGAAGCCGTGGCGGCCGCCCATGCCGTATCCCATGCCGGAACCGTCGCCGCCGTGGCGCTGGCGCCAGCCGTCCGGACCACCAGCTGAAATGGCCGCTACCGTACCTGCGGCGAGCAGGATGCCAGCCGCCAGCATGATCTTCTTGCGTCGTGTCATGATGTCTCTCCAAGCTGCGCCGGCTCTGGGGGATTGGCGGCGCTTCGACACCTGAACGCAGGGGCGGCATGATTTCCGTCGCGCCGCAGTGGCCGGGTCCGGGAACACGTCGGGGACCTCACCGGGTGGCGGGCATCCGGCGGAGCAGTTCCTTGCCCGCAATTCCGGTCACGGGAAGGCCCTCGGCAGCCTCGTAACGCTCGATTGCCGCCCGCAGGCTCTCCCGGAACACGCCGTCGACCGGGCCCGCGTAGTGTCCCCTCGCCGCCAGACGGGCCTGCAGCCGGCGCAGATCCTGCCTCGAGGAAGCCAGGCCGGCCGCGGCCAGGGGACCGACCCTGCCCGCGAAGGCCGACACGAGAATTCCGGTATTGGCCACGGTTTCGGGTTCGAGCCGGCGAACGACTTCGCCGTTTTGAAGGAGCGATCGGGACTGCACGTACGTTCCGATATTGATGCCGACGACCCGATAGGAGCCCCCTACGTCGACGAGGAGAGGGGAGCCGGAAGAGGCACCACCAGTGTCACACTGATGCAGCAGCAGTTGCTCGGGACGGGCGAATTCGGAGAAGAAACCGTCGGCCTCGTCCGCCGTCGGAACCACGAGTGCGCAGCGCCCTGAATAGGCGACGCGCCACTGCTGGAAATCCCGGTGATAGGACAGCTGGAAGAAGCGCCCCTCCGCGGCGGCTTTCGCGACGTCCTCCCGCGTTGTTTCCATGAGCAGGAGGTTGCGCCCCTTGCAGACCGGCTTCGCCAGCCGCACCAGCGCCCAGTCTCCGGTCGCCGTAATCGGCGGTTCGGTGCTCACGCGTTCGGTCCCGGCCACGATGCTGGCGGGCGCGCTGGCGTTCGCATAGCCCTCGATCCGACTGAGGTCACGCGTCCGATCGAAACTCCGCCCGAACCAGAAGTCCGACGGCCGCGGAACGGTCTTTGCGGACGGCCGGTAGAGACAGTGCGCGGCGGTCGCTACGACGGCGTCGGCGACGCAAAACGCCGTACACACCGAGCGCGACCGGGGATCGAAGAGCAGTCCAATCCCCTGCACGGCGCCGTCGAAGGCGGCCGGCGGCGGCACACGGTCGTCGGTACCGAAGACTGCGACGCGCTGTACCGGAGGAGCCGGCAGGGCCGAGGCCGAGGCGGCGGGCGGACCGGCCAGCGCCGATCCACTGCAGAACGCGACGTTCAGCGCAATGGCGCATCCGATGGCCAGGGCCGCAGCCGGAGTTGGCGCTGGTCGGGAAAGGCCGTTCGGCGCATGCGGGGTTCGTGTGGCGATCATTACCAACATTTAACCCGGCCGAAATGGTGCCGTAAGGCGCTTTCGCCTATTGAGCCAGGGAGAGGTCCCGGCGTCCGGGCTTGGAACGTCCGGGAACCACGATACAGACGCCCAACCTGAGAGGTGCACGTATGCTCACTCCTGCTCGCCATTCCCGGAGCACGCCCCGCCGGATCGCGATCGCGGCCGTTATAGGTGCGCTCGGCCTCGGCATCGCTCTTTCCGCGAATGCCCAGCAGCTCAAGCCACAGGGCGGAACGCTCGTCCAGGCCCAGTTCACTCCGGGCCAGGGCGGTCGCGCGCCGCTGTCGTTCGCCGACATCGTGGACCGCGTCAAGCCAGCCGTGGTCAGCATCCAGGTCACCGCCGGCGGCCGCGCCGTCGCCCAGGCGCCCCAGCAACAGCAGCAACAGCCCCCCCGCGGCGGGCAGCAGCAGCCGCGCCGTCCGGAGAACTTCGGCGGGATACCTGGTCTGCCGGACGATCACCCGCTCAACGAGTTCTTCAAGAACCTGCCGCGCGGCGCGCCGGGCACACCCAACCAGCCCTCGATGTCGCAGGGCTCCGGCTTCGTGATCTCGGAGGACGGCTTCGTGGTCACGAACAATCACGTGATCGACGGCGCAACCAAGATCCAGGTCACGTTCGACAACCGGGAAAAATTCGAAGCCGAGCTGGTCGGCACCGACGGCCGCACCGACATCGCGCTGCTGAAGCTCAAATCGGACCGCAAGTTTCAGGCCGTCAAGTTCGCGCCGAAGGAACCGCGCGTGGGCGATTGGGTCCTGGCGGTCGGCAATCCGTTCGGATTCGGCGGCACGGTCACGGCGGGCATCGTGTCTGCTCTGGCCCGCGATGTGAACTCGGGTCCTTATGATTTTCTGCAGATCGACGCGGCCGTCAATCGTGGCAACTCCGGCGGCCCGACCTTCAATCTCGATGGTGAGGTCGTGGGCGTTAACACCGCCATCTACTCGCCCTCCGGCGGAAATGTCGGCATCGCATTCGCGGTTCCGTCGCGGACAGTGACCGAAGTCGTCCAGCAGCTGCGCTCGCAAGGATCCGTCAGCCGCGGCTGGCTCGGCGTGAAGATCCAGAACATCGACGAGGACACCGCCGCGAGCCTCGGCCTTCCCGACGCAAAGGGCGCGCTCGTCAACGAGGTGACATCGGGTGGACCGGCCGCGGCAGCCGGCATCAAGAACGGCGACGCGATCCTCACGGTCAACGGCGAGAAGATCGCCGACAGCCGTGAACTCGCGCGCAAGATCGCCGGACTTCAGCCCAACGCAACCGTCGAGGTGCGGGTGCTGCGTTCGGGCCGGGAAGAAGCGATCTCCGTCAAGCTCGGCGACTTCAAGGATGCGAGCGGACCGCAGCCGACCCCGGCCAAGGCCGAAGCCCCCAAGGCCGCACCGGCAGTGACGCTGTCGCAGCTCGGCGTGTCTCTGGCGAATCCCGGCTCCGCGCAGGCCAAGGGCGTACGCGAAGGCCTCGTCGTCACCGAGGTCGAGACGGGTTCGGATGCCGCCGCGAAGGGCATCCGCGCCGGCGACGTCATCCTCGAGGTGTCGAGCCAGCCGGTCGCCTCCGCCGCCGACCTGACCAAGGGCGTGGAGGAAGCGCAGAAACTCGGACGGCGCGCGGTTCTGCTGCGCGTCAAGACGGGCGAAGTCTCGCGCTTCGTCGCGGTCCAGCTCAAGAGAGGCTGAGCGCTCGCCTCGCAGCACTGTCAATGGTCGGGGACCGGCGGAATACCGCCGGTCCCCTTCGCAGCCGAACGGATCGGTGCCATGCGCATCCTTGTGATCGAGGACGACGCAGATACTGCAAATTTCCTGCAGCGCTCCCTGCGCGAGAGCGGCCATGTCGCGGATGCGGCCCACGACGGCGAGAGCGGATTGGCGATGGCTCGCGACGGCACCTATGACGTCCTCGTCGTTGACCGCATGCTGCCGCGGCTCGACGGCCTGACGGTGATCGAGTCCCTGCGCGCCTCGGGGAACCGCACGCCCGTCATGATCCTGTCTGCGCTCGGCGCCGTCGACGACCGGGTCAAGGGTCTCAAGGCCGGAGGCGATGACTACCTCGTCAAACCCTACGCCTACAGCGAGCTTCTGGCCCGCATCGAAGCGCTCACCCGCCGCCTCGCGCCGGAGGAGCAAGCCACCCGCTATGTGGTCGGCGATCTGGTCCTGGATCGCCTTTCGCACAAGGTGACACGCGGCGGCGAAGCGATCGCACTGCAACCGCGCGAGTTCCGGCTGCTCGAGTATCTGATGCGCAATGCCGGGCAGGTGGTCACCCGCACCATGTTGCTCGAGAACGTCTGGGACTACCATTTCGACCCGCAGACCAACGTCATCGACGTTCATATCTCGCGCCTGCGTGCGAAGATCGACAAGAGCTTCGGCGAGCCGATGCTCCAGACGGTGCGCGGCGCCGGCTACATGATCCGAGCCGCCGGTGCCTGAGGCCCTCCGCTCCCTGCCGCTGCGACTTGTCCTGTCGGCGAGCGCCGTCTTCGCCCTGGCGGCGCTCGCGATCTCGTTCGTGATCGGCTGGCAGGCGAACCGCGTACTGACGGCGCGTACGATCGCCTCGCTCGAGGACGAACTGGTGGAGCTGCGCCGGGTGTTCGACGCCGGCGGACTCGGCCTCCTCGCGGCGGCGGTTGCAGAGCGCAGCAGACGGGACACCTTCGGAATCTATGGCCTGCGCGACGGTCAGGGACGCTCGTTGGCCGGAAATCTCGAGAGCTGGCCCATTCCTTCGGGGCAGACGTCGGGCCTGTTCCGCTACCGGACATCACCCGGCGGGCGCGACATCCTCGGGCTCGGCGTCACGATCACGATCATCGACGGCGCCCAGCTTATGGTCGCCCGCGACATCGACGACCAACGGCGCCTCGCCGAAACCATTCGCGCCACGGCCCTCGCCGGGACCGCCGCCATGGCCCTCCTCGCCATCGCAGGAGGAATGATCGCGCGCCGCTGGTACGTTACCCGGCTGGATGCCATGGCCGCGACCAGCCGGAGAATCATGGCCGGCAAGCTCTCCGAGCGCATCACCACCAGCGGGACCGGCGACGAGCTCGACCGCCTGGCGGAAAGCCTCAATGCGATGCTTGCGCGCATTGAGCAGTTGCTGCGCTCGCTGACCGAAATGGCCGACAACATCGCCCACGACCTGCGCACACCTCTGACGCGTTTGCGCAATCGCGCCGAGGCGGCTTTGCGCGAGAGCGCGAGCACGCAGGAGCGCCGCGAAAGCCTGGAGAAGACGCTCGAGGAAGCGGACGCGCTGATCAAGACATTCAATGCATTGCTGCTGATCGCGCGGGTTGAATCAGGCGCCGTCTCAGAGACGTTGCAGTCCGTCGATCCGGCCACCATCCTGCACGACGCCATAGAGCTGTATCAGCCGGTGGCGGAGGAAGCGGGCCTCTCGATCGAAGCCGACATCGCCGAGGGCTGCATGGTCCGTGCGAACCGTGAACTGCTGGGCCAGGCGGTTTTCAATCTTCTCGACAACGCGATCAAGTATTCCGCACGCGACAGCACCGAGGCAGGCCCCATCGGCGCCGTGAGGGTCACGCTCGCGCGGTCGAGCGATCGCGTGGAGATCCGTATCGGCGATCGCGGACCGGGAATCGCACCACAGGATCGTGACCGCGCGCTCGAGCGCTTCGTACGCCTGGACAAGAGCCGGACACAGCCCGGAACCGGCCTGGGGCTTTCCCTCGTCGCCGCCGTCATGAGACTTCACGGAGGCACGATCAGACTCGCGTCCAACGAGCCCGGGCTTATGGTGATCCTCGCCATGCCCCCCGCGACAGAAGGCACGATCGCGACATGAGCGACAAACCCGGGTCTTCCCTGGCCGATCGCATCGTGAGCGCCCCGCTCGTTTACGATCGCGAGCAGGTGCAGCGCGAACGCGAGGATCTCGCCGCAAACGTCGAGAACCTGCCCGATCCACACCGGGAGACCGCCGAACGCATACTTGCATCTACGCGCGTTCGCGCGCTGCTCGACGGGGTTCAGGGCGCGTCGCCCTATCTGTCGGCCCTGATCCGCCGCCGTCCGCAAGCCTTGATCGAGATGCTGGCCGCCGCGCCCGATGCGCACGTCGCCGCGCTGACGGCACGTATGCGCGATGCCTGCGATGCGGCGCAGACGTCGGCCCAGATCGCGCGCGCGCTGCGTCATCACAAGGCCGATATCGCTTTGCTCGCAGCCCTTTGCGATCTCGGCGGCGTCTGGCAGGTCATGCACGTGACCAAGGTACTTGCAGAAACGGCGGACGCCACCGCCGCTGCGGCCGTGCGCTACCTGTTTCGCGAGGCCGTCCGCAGGGGCGACTGGCTCGACGACCAGCCGGACCCGGAGACCCGCTCCGGCTATGTCGTTCTCGCCATGGGCAAGCACGGCGCCTTCGAACTCAACTACTCTTCCGACATCGATCTGATCGTCTTCTACGAAATGGCCCGCGTCCGGCTCTCCGATCGCCACGAACCCCAGACGTTTTTCGTGCGGCTGACCCGCGAACTCGTGCGCCTGATGCAGGAGCGCACAGAAGACGGCTACGTCTTCCGCACGGACCTCAGACTGCGACCCGATCCCGGCGCGACGCCGATCGCAATCTCCGCCGATGCCGCGCTTCAGTACTACGAAAGCTTCGGCCAGAACTGGGAGCGAGCGGCCCTGATCAAGGCGCGTCCGATCGCAGGCGACTTCGAGGCCGGCGCGGCTCTGGTCTCGGATCTGGCGCCATTCATCTGGCGCAAGTACCTCGACTTCGCCGCGATCGCCGATATCCATGCCATGAAGCGGCAGATCCATGCCGCCAAGGGCTTCGGCGCCATCGCCGTGGCCGGACACAACATCAAGCTCGGCCGCGGCGGCATTCGCGAAATCGAGTTCTTCGCCCAGACACAGCAACTCATCGCCGGCGGGCGGCAGACCGACCTGCGCGTGGCCGACACGCTGACGGCACTGCAGCGCCTGGCGAAACGCCAATGGATCGCTCCTGAAGTCGCCTCGGAGCTGTCGGCTGCCTATCGGGTCCTGCGGATCGTCGAGCACCGCCTGCAGATGATCGCCGACGAGCAGACGCAGACGCTCCCGGACGAGCCTGCAGCGCTGCTTCGACTGTCTCGCTTCTGCGGCTATGAGACGTTCGAGGATTTCGCGGGAGCGCTCACGCTGACGCTGCAGACGGTTCAGCGGCACTATGCGCGGCTGTTCGAAACCAGCCCCGCCCTGACCAGCGACGGGGCGAACATGGTGTTCGCCGGCGAGGCCGACGATCCCGCGACGCTCGAGGCGCTGGCTCACATGGGGTTTGCGGAACCCTCCAAGGTCATCGCCATCGTGCGCGGTTGGCACCACGGCCGCTATGCAGCGATCCGCACGCCCCGCGCGCGGGAACTGCTCACCGAGGTTCAACCGCTGCTGATTACCGCATTGGCCAAGACCAGCGATCCCGACCAGGCCTTCATGGGCTTCGACCGCTTCCTCTCCGCTCTTCCCTCGGGCGTTCAACTGTTCTCGCTGCTGAAACAGCACCCTGGCCTGCTCGATTTGGTCGCGGCCATCATGGGAACGGCACCGAGGCTCGCCCGCGTGCTCGGGCGCCAGCGCCGCGTTCTCGATGCCGTCCTGGACCCTGGCTTTTTCGGGACACTGGCGAGCCCGTCAGAACTGCAAGGCATCGTCGACGCGGAATTGGCCCAGGCGGAGGATTTCCAGAGCGCGCTCGACCGCGCACGCGTCGTGGCCCACGAGCAAGCCTTCCTGATCGGCGTGCGCGTGCTCACGGGCACGATCAGCGCCGAACGCGCCGGCGGGGCCTATGCCGCCCTCGCAGATATCATCATCTCAGCCATGTTCGCGCGCGTGACTGCGGAGATGGAGCGAGCCCATGGCAAGGTGCCGGGCGGCGCCGCCGCCGTGATCGCGATGGGCAAGCTCGGCGGCCGCGAGATGACCGCGGCGTCGGATCTCGACCTGATCCTGGTCTACGACTTCGATGCCGATGCGCAGTCGTCAGATGGCCCCAAGCCGCTGTCACCTGTCCAGTACTACGCGCGGCTCACCCAACGGCTGATCTCGGCATTCACCGCGCAGACGTCGGAAGGCTCGCTCTACGAAGTCGACATGAGGCTTCGGCCTTCGGGCCAGAAAGGTCCCGTCGCGACGCAGTTCTCGAGCTTCGTCGAATACCAGACCAAGGACGCATGGACCTGGGAACACATGGCGCTGACCCGCGCGCGGGTTGTCTGCGGCGCGGGCATGCTATGCATGAAGCTCGAAGCCGCGATCCGCGACACGCTCGTCCGCCAGCGTGACCGCGCGAAGATCGCCGCCGATGTGCGCGAGATGCGCGAGCGCATCGCCGCCGAAAAGGGAACCGAGGACATCTGGGACATCAAGCAGGTGCGCGGCGGCCTCATCGACATGGAGTTCATCGCCCAGCATCTCCAGCTCGTCAGCGCCGCCGCGCACGGCGAAGTGCTGGACCAGAACACGGAGCGGGCATTCACGAAGCTCGCCGGGGCCGGCATTCTCGATGCCGGCACGGCGGATCGGCTGATCGCGGCGACCCGTCTGCAGCACAACCTCACGCAGATCCTTCGTCTGTGCTACGATGGCCCGTTCGAGCCGGAGCGCGCGCCCGACGGACTCAAGCTGCTGCTCGCCCGCGCGGGGAACGCACCCGATTTCGCAAGCCTCGTCGCCGACCTGCGTGCCACGCAGGCCGAGATCGCCTCGATGTTTTCGCAGCTGGTCGCGTGAGATGGCGCGTGCGGCGTGTCAGCGATACTTGCCGTCCCAGGCCTTGGGGGAAAGTGAAACCACCTTGCCGCTCTCGTCGACCTCCGGACGATTCAACGAGAAGACGGTCTCCGGCGTAACCACCGCATAATCCATGTAGCCCAGCCGCGCGATCGGGCGCATGGCGGCCGTGTCGACGATACCGTCGCGAATGAAGCGATCGTCGATGTGGATACCGACGACGACGCCGATGATGAGATTGTAGCTGCCCTGGTAACGGCCGGCTCCCGGCAAAGCGATCGTCTGATGATGCCGGCACTCGAACGCGGCGGCAGCTTCCTTGACGCGGGGCGCGGACACCTTTTCGCTCTTCACCGCAGTCAGGCTGCCGAGCTTGAACTCGTCCACGCCATACGGCACCGCCGCCGAGGTCGCGTTCATCTGCTCGCGCAGATCGTAGGTGGCGAGGTTGCAGACGAAATCTCCCTGCTCCTCGATATTGCGCTCAGTATCCTTCACCCCGGCCGAGCCGATGACCACGTAGTGGGGTCTGTCCGCCACGGCGTTGAAGAAGGAATAGGGCGCGAGGTTCGCGGTACCATCCTTCGAACAGGTGGAAATCCAGCCGATCGGGCGCGGGACGATCAGCGACTTCCAGGGGTCGTGCTTGAGGCCGTGACGGTTCTCGATGGCATCGTAGAACATGGTGCGATCCGATCTCTCTCACTCGCCGTAGCGGCTTACGATTGCGGCAAGGTCGGGCCGCTCACGGTCGGCGGGCACCTCTGTTGCGGTCCCGATGTAGATGAACCCGGCGATGCGCTCGTTGGCCGCAAGCTTCAGATGAGCGCTGACCCCGGGCGAATAGGAATACCAGCCGGTGAGCCAGTTGGTCGCGAAGCCGAGGGCGTTCGCAGCCAGGCAGAGATTGAAGCAGGCGGCGCCGCACGAGAGCACCTGCTCCCATTCCGGGGCCCCCGTGACAGGCGTGACCCGGCTGACGACCCCGACCACGACCGGCGCATGAAGGAAGCGGCCACGCTCGGTCTCGAGACGAACCTCGGACGGGGGGGATGCCTCCTCCGCCGCGCAGGTCGCGGCCAGCACGTCGCCGAATTTGGCACGGGCCGCGCCCGAGAAAACGATAAACCGCCACGGTGCCAGCTTCTTATGGTCCGGAACCCGCGCGGCTGCGGTCAGGATCGCGCGCAACTGGCTCTCGTCCGGGCCGGGCTCCACCATCAGGGCGGGCTTCACGGATCGCCGGCGCAGCAGCAGATCGAGGAGATCAGTCGACATGAGGTTACTCTTTCCGCAGGCCACGAAGCGGCCTCGCTAAACCATGTCCGTTCCGGCTACAATACCACGCGTCTACCCGGCAACGTCTCCCAACGGATCCATGTTCCCCAAGACCTCACGACGTCTGCGCTTCTTGCACGCCCTCCGCGGTGCCGGCTGCGCATTGGCGCTGGCGACGGTCGCTGCCGATGCTCAGGACGCCGCACCGGCCAACGTGATCGTGATCATCGACGGTTCCGGCTCGATGTGGGGCAAGCTCGATGGGGAGAAGCTCACGAAGCTCGTTCAGTCACGGGATGCCGTCAAGGCCACGGTCGGGCAACTCCCTGCCGGCACGCGGATGGGCTTGGCCTCGTTCGGCCATCGACGGTCCGGGGACTGCAACGACGCCCAGATCCTGGTTCCCCCGGAGCAGGGCGCACCGGATCGGCTCAATCAGCCTCTCGACAAGCTCAATCCACGGGGGCGCGGCCCGCTGACCCTGGCGGTGCGCACTGCGGCGAGAGCACTTTCCTCGATGCCGGGCTCGAAGGCGATCGTGCTCGTGCATGACGATCCCGACAATTGCGTTCCCGATCCCTGCGGTGCGCTGTCGGATTTGCCGACGAGTTCACCGGGCGTGGCGGTTCACGTCGTCGGCCTCGGGCTCAAGGGAGAGGAAGCCCAGCGCCTGCAATGCCTGACCCGATCGACCGGCGGGCGCCATTTCGACGCGCAGAGCGGGACTCAGGTGTCGGCGGCGATCGGCGAGGCCCTGCGTCTGGCGAGCAATGCCCAGGTCCCGGCTCCGCTGGTGGCAGAACCGAAGCGCGCGACGCCGCCCCAGGTCGCCACGCCCCAGCCTCAGCGCCCACAGCCCGCTCAGACCCCGGGGCGCCAGCCGCTGGCCACCAGCGGACCGCCGGCCATGCGCCTCGCGCTCCTGCTCGCCGCCAACGGCCAGCCGATCAACCGCCCGGTGCGCTGGACGATCAGCCGCGCCGAGGGCGACGGCGGCGCAGTCGTGTTTGCGGGTACCGGCCAGGACATTCTGCTTCCCATCGCCGCCGGCACGTACGTCGTGGAGGCGCGCGACGGTCTGGCCCAGGCGCGCACGTCCGTCACAGTCGCCGAGAAGGGCCACACGCCCGCGGATCTGGTTTGGAACGGCGGCATCGTGCGCCTCGCCCGGCTCGCGCCGGGCAGCGACGACGGCGGCTACCTCCTCACCCTGCGGCCGCCCGCGTCCACCAGCGAAGCGAGTTCGGCAGTGCGGCCGACGGCCATAGGACGGCTGGACGGCGGCGAGGCCGTGGTGCCTTCCGGCCGGCACCTGCTGCGGATCGAGCGGGACCGCAGCTTCATCGAGCACACCATCGACGTCGCGCCGGGTGCGATCATCACCGTGGATGCACCGCAATTGCCCGGCAGCATCGCGCTGGCGGCGGCACGCCAGTATCCGGCGGTGAGCGCCGCGCCACAGATCTGGTCCGTCCTCGAAGACGACCCCGATGCGCCCCAGGGGCGGCGCGAGATCGCACGCTCCGGCGCTGCCATGCCGCAATTCCACCTGCCGCCGGGGACCTACACCGTGCAGCTCCGCCAGGGACACCTGGAAGTGCGCGAACACCTCTCCGTCGTAGCCGGAGAAAGTGTTGCACGCACGCTCGACCTGGCCCCGGCGACGCTGACCCTGGTCTCGGAGCTCGTCGGCTCCGGGGCGGCTTCCGCCGACGCGGTCATCTTCAGGGTCGAGCGCGTCGACACCCCCGGCGAAGGACCGATGCTCGCGCATGCCCGAAATCCGGTGATCGCCGTCAACGCGGGCCGCTATCGGGTGGAGACGCTGCATGGCAACGGCAACGCGCGTGCCGTCAGAGAGATCGAGCTTACCGCGGGGCAGACGGCGATCGTGCGCTTCGAACACCGCGCTGGGACACTCAGGCTGGCCGCGAGCAGTGCCCAGACCTACTGGGACATCCGCGACGCGAATGGCCGGCAGGTGTGGAGCACGTCGCAGAGCGGCCAGCACGTCACTCTGCTGGAGGGCCGCTACACGATCCGCGCGGAAACCCGGGACCGTCGCGTCGAGAGCGTCGTCGACGTCAAGGCGGGAGAGCACCGCGAAATGGCCCTCAGAGAATGAGGCCGCGGGTCTCATCTGGTCCGCGATCGCCAGTTTTGACGTTGCGAGGCACCGGACGACCTCGCTAGATTGCGGCATTCGGCAAAGACCACATCGGGACAACGACGCAATGTACGACGCCAAGAGCCTGAAACGGGCACTCCGCCTGCCACTCATCGGCGCCCCGCAGTTCATCGTGTCGGGACCGGAACTGGTGATTGCCCAGTGTAAGGCCGGGATCGTCGGCGCCTTCCCGGCGCTCAACGCGCGGCCGAAGGAACTGCTCGACGAATGGCTGCACCGCATCAAGGAAGAGCTTGCAGCCCACGATCGCGCAAATCCGGACCGGCCGTCGGCGCCCTTCGCCGTGAACCAGATCGTCCACAAGTCCAACGACCGGCTCGAGCATGACGTCGAGGTCTGCCTCAAGCACAAGGTGCCGCTGGCGATCACATCGCTTGGCGCGCGCGAAGACGTCTACAAGGCCTTCCGGGACGTCGGTTGCCTGGTTCTGCACGATGTCATCAACGTGGCCTTCGCGCGAAAGGCGATCGAGAAGGGGGCCGGGGGATTGGTCGCGGTCTGCTCCGGTGCCGGCGGACATGCCGGACGGCTGTCGCCGTTCGCGCTCGTGCAGGAAATCCGTGAATGGTACGACGGTCCACTCGCGCTCTCGGGCGCGATCGCCAACGGCCGTTCGATCCTCGCCGCCGAGGCGATGGGCGCCGATTTCGCCTACGCCGGTTCGATGTTCATCGCCGCCAAGGAGGCGAACGCCGTCGAAAGCTACAAGCAGGATATCGTCGCGAACTCGGCCGAAGGCATCGTGTACACCAACCTCTTCACGGGTGTGCACGGCAACTATCTGAAATCGTCGATCATCCGCGCCGGCCTCGACCCCGAGAACCTTCCCGAGAGCGATCCCTCGAAGATGAACTTCGGCTCCAACCGGCCTGCGAAGGCCTGGAAGGACATCTGGGGATCGGGCCAGGGGATCGGCGCGGTGAAGGCCGTGGAAACCGTGGCCGAGCAGGTCGACCGGCTCGAGCGCGAGTACCGGGCCGGGCGGGCGGCTCTCAATGGGCCGGATCAATCGCGCGCGGCGCGCGGCTGAGGACAGGCGGGATCGCCCGACCTTACGCGAGGGCCGTCACCGCCCGTCAAATTCGCCCAGGACGTTCGAGAGCGTGACCCGATCGAACGGCTTGAGGAGGTAGTCGTCGGCGCCGAGTTCATAGGCGCGCTCGATCTCGACCGGATCGTTCTCTGCCGTGCAGTAGATGATCTTCGCGCGCGCGCCGTCCGGCGTCATGCGCAGGGCGGGAATGAGATCGAGCCCGCTCATCTCCGGCATCACCGAATCGATCACGATCAGATCGGGCATCGAGCGCCTGCACGTCTCGAGCGCCTCGTTGCCGTTGGCGGCCTCCAGACAGATGTAATCCATCGTTTCCAGGATGCGACTGGCGACCTTTCGCACGACGTCGCTGTCGTCGACCACAAGGCAATGTTTCATGATCCGTTCCTTGCACCAGGCGCGAACCGCCAATCCCCGGATCACCTGAGGTGCCCTGGGGGCCTATCCGCGATCGAAAGTGGCCCCGAGACGTTAACAAACGGTTTTCAGGCGGCACGATCCGGCGCGGCAAAACCCCGATACCCTTTATCAGTCAAATGATTATCAGACGGGGCCTCGGCAGCGGTCTTGGATTTGCCCACAGCTCGGTCGGCGGGACACCAGGTCACGCTTTCTACACCTTGATGCTGCAGATTGGGTGATCGAAGGGGCAGACCGTCAGGCGGCCCCGCCCGGGACCGGTTCCCGGCATGTGCACTCTCCGTGTGACCAGGTACACATATGCCCGAGCGACGTTGTCTCCGATTGCCGGCCGCCTTCTGGCCCACGGTCGTCCTGAGCGCTCTGGCATTGCCGGCGCTGGCTCAGCAGATTCCCCCGCCCACGTTCGATGCCCGCGACAAACTCATCGAGATCAAGGCCGGCAGCACTTTGCGCAACGGCGAAGGTCTCGCGGACCGGATCGAATACACGATCTGGCAGACCCGCACCCTGAAAGGCGCCGGGACTTGCTCCTCCCAGGCATGCCCAGTCCACTTCAACGGCGAGGTGCTCTTCGCCCGCCGCAGCCGCGTCACCGTCGTAGATCCATCGGCTGCGGCCCAGGCTGCTGCCGTCACGGCGGTTCGCGCCGCCGCGGTCGGCGGTCAGATCAAGACTACACTGCGCCGCGGCGACAAGGGCAGCGACGTGCGCCGCCTGCAGGACATCCTCAAGCGCAAAGGCCTTCGAGTCGACATCGACGGCCGCTACGGAAAGAGCACGCTGGCGGCAGTCCGCGATTTCCAGCGAAAGCAGGGCCTGAAAGCCGACGGCGTCGCGGGACCGGCCACGCTACGCGCGCTCGGCGTCTGAACCCCTGCCTGGCTGGCGCACCGTGTCACAACCCCACCGCCGCCGCGAGGTCTTGGTCGCCGCCGGTGCGGCGCTGGTCGGCATCGCGCTCACAGCGATCGGCCTGAGATTCTGGCTCGATCCAGAGCGAGCGCGTGCCTTCTTCGGCCTGAGGGACCCTGCAGCAATTCCAGCACTTCATGCCGTGGTGGCCGCACGCGACATCTGGCTGGGCCTGCTGGCCGTCGCCCTGGCCGCGCTCAAGGAGTGGCGTGCGCTGGTCGTGTGGCTCGCGCTGGGTGCGCTGGTGTGCGTCGCCGACGCCGCCATCGTTTACGGCGCGGCCGGTCCGAGACGGGCCATCGCCTTCCATCTGGGGTCGGGCATTTTCTGCGCCGTGCTCGCGCTGCTGTGCCGGCGACGCCTCAGACGAACGCGTCCGGGTTGAAGACGTTGGCCGGATCGGGCTTGCCATCGAGCGCATCGAGGATGTTCTGAGCCGTATCCAGCGCCATGCGGCGGCCACTCTCGGCGGTCGAGCCCGCGCTGTGCGGTGAAACCAGTACGTTGGGCAGCTTCAAGAGCGGGTGATCGGCCGGCAGCGGCTCCAGATCGAAGACGTCGAGAGCGGCCCCTCCGAGTTGGCCGTTCTCCAATGCACGACGCAGCGCGTCCTCGTCCACAAGGCCGCCCCGCGCGCAGTTGATCAGCAGCGCACCCGACCGCATCGCGGCGAGTTCGCCGGCGCCGATCATGCCGGTCGTCGCCTGGGTCTTGGGCGTATGCAGTGTGAGTATGTCCGCATTGCCGAGATGCGCGCGGAAGTCCTCGACGACCTCGCATCCCAGCGCGCGCGCGGCATGGACATCCATTGCGATGTCGTTGACCAGCACCCGCATGCCGAATGCACGTGCGCGCGCCGCCACCTCCCTGCCGATGCGCCCGAAGCCCACGATGAGCAAGGTTCGCCCGGCGAGCTCGAACGCGCGCAGCGAGAAGCGATACCGCCAGTCTCCAGATCGCACGGCGCGATCGTAGCCGACCGCATCCTTGGCGAGCGCGAGCATCATCATCATGGTCTGCTCGGCCACGGAGATCTTGTTCGCGGACGCCGTGATCATCACGGGTATCCTCCGCCCTGAGCAATGCGCGACATCGATGTTGTCGCAACCGACGCCATGCTTGGCGACGACGCGCAGTCCGTTGGCACGGCTGAGCACGTCGGCAGCCAGCTCGTACACGCGCGTTCCGATTGCGTCGGCGCCTTCGATCGCGCGGGCCATCTCAGCCTTGCTCAGACCCTGCCCCATGACCACGACCACGTCCGGGCGGGCCCGCAGCGCTTCGAGCCCGGCCTCGTGGATCGGCTCGGTGAGAAGCACGGTGTATGTCATCTTCGGTCCCCTTTCGGCTCAGCCCCGGCTGCCCGTCCTGGCGATCATCACCCTTGCGCCGCGAACGGCAAGCCCCCGCCGGCTTCCGGGTGACCATATGCGCTCCCTCCGCTACCCCGCTCCAGAGCCAGGGGCCCGAACGCCAGGCCCGGCTTGCGGGACATTGTCGATCGCACGCGTGCCGCCGGTGCATCGGCAGCCCCCGACCATCGCTTTCCCCTGCGATCGGGGCTCCCGATCCACGGGCTCGCGCGATCCGTTTCAGGGCCGGTTAACTCTGCTTCACGGATCAGAGCGTCGCAGCGACGCCCCGTCGCTGGACACGGTTTTGATGCGGATGGTACCAACGGCGCCATCCGGCCGAGACGAGGGCCGCCTCGACCGCACTTCTGCGGGGGGTGGTCGCCCATCGCGGGTTCGTGCTGGACGAAGCCGTGTCCGTCCGGCGTTCGGGTGGCCCAAATCCGCCATCGCCGCCGGGCCGCAGCTCGCTACCGAAAGGCTACGCGCCATGACCATCGCGCTCCCCACACAGCCGAACGGCGTGACCGCCGCCCATGCCCAGGGGCTCGGCGACCAGGAGAGCATCTGGTTCAAGCTCAGCGCCCTCCAGAAAAGCGAGGCTGCGAACCCAATGAGTTCGCTCCTCGAGCTGTCCGAGCGCTATGGCGGCGTGATCTCCGTCAACATCGGCAACCAGCGCGTCGTCTTCCTGTCCGAGCCCGAACACTTCAAGCGGGTCTTGGTGACGAAGGCGGACGACTACATCAAGTACTTCGACGGACTGAAGCCGATCTTCGGCGAGTCGATGATCACGCACGACGGCGCGCTCTGGCAGAAGATCCGCATGCCGCAACAGCCGGCGTTCCATCCCGACATGTTCGCCGAGTACATCCCCTATTTCCTGCAGGCGATCCGCTCGAAGATGAAGCTGTGGGAGGACTATGCCAAGTCGGGCGAGAGCTTCGAGATGGTCGAGCAGACCTGGACGCTCGCCGCCGATATGATCTGCAAGGCCCTGTTCGATCGCGACATGCCGTTCAACCCGCATGTCGTGTTCAAGGCGGTGAAGACCTACACCGATGTGATGAACCACAAGGCGGTGCGCCAGAAAAAGGTGTCGGGCGAGGAGTTCGAGATCACCGAAGAGGACACGGCCAAGGCTATGCAGGCCTGGGGGGCGGTGCCTCCCGCCGTGATCGCGGCGAACCCGCGCGAGATGCGCGAGCGCACACTGATGAAGATGATCGAGGCCTGCGTCGCAGACCCCACGATACCGGAGTTCGACGAGCAGCAGGCGATCGACGAGCTGAAGCAGTACTTGTGGGCGGGTACAGAGACCACGGCCCTCACGCTCGCCTGGGCGCTCTACGAGATGTCTCGCAACCCCGAGATGGCCGCCCGCGTCCGCAAGGAAGGCGAGGAGGTCTACGGTAGCCGCGAGCCGACGGCAGCGGACTACGGCGCTCTGGCCTATACGCGCGCCGTGATCCAGGAGACGATGCGCATCTATCCGCCGATCTGGGGACTTATCCGCGTCGCCGACAAGCCAGACCAGATCGCCGGCAAGGAGATCCGGGTCGGCGACCGCGTGGTGCTCTTCGCCTACGGAACGCATCACTCCCCGAAGTACTGGGAGGAACCGGAAGCTTTCCGTCCGGAGCGCTGGCTGGGCGAGGCTGCCAAGAAGCGCAAGCCATACACCTACATTCCGTTCGGCGGCGGCAAGCGCTCCTGCATCGGCGGCGCCATGAGCCAGGTCGAGAACACCCTCGCCCTGTCCATGCTGCTGCGGCGGTTCCAGCCGGAGTACGTAGGCAACGGGGTCGGGACGCCCGCGAGCGAGCATCCCGGCATCAACGCCACGGTGACCCTGACGCCGCGCGGCGGGCTGTACTTCAAGATGCACGAACGGGCCTGAGGCTTCACGCCCGGGTTCCCGGCCGACTTGATCTGATCGCGCATTTGCGCGATCACCCCGTCATGACCATCGACGCCATCCGTTCCGACTTCGCCCTCCTGGACAATTGGGAGGAGCGCTACCGCTATGTGATCGAACTCGGCCGCGCGTTGCCGGCACTGCCCTCTCAACTGCGCACCGACGAGAACAAGGTGCGCGGCTGCGCCTCGCAGGTTTGGCTCGCCAGCCGGCCATCGAGCCTGCGGCCGGGAGCGCTTCAATTCGAGGGCGACAGCGATGCCCACATCGTCAAAGGCCTCGTCGCCATCCTGTTCGCACTCTACCAGGACAAGACACCGTCCGAGATCCTCGACATCGATGCCGACCGCGTCTTCGCGGACCTCGGCCTCAAGGAGCACCTCACACCGCAGCGCTCCAACGGCCTAGCCTCGATGGTGCAGCGCATCCGGGCCGACGCCAAACGCGGGTAAGGCTGCAGACCTCCTGCGGGCGCACGCGGCGCCAGGCCCGCTCACGTTCGATAGAACCGATCCCTTGCAGCAAGACGGCAGTTCGATCGCGTCTTGCCCAATCCTTCACCTGCAGGCCAGTGCGATCGCCGCATCGCGCATTTCCTGCGTCTCGACGTGCGCCACGTCCGGCGCCAAAATGATCCTCAACCGGTCGCTGGCACCCAGGTGTGCATAACGGCTGCGGACATCCACGAGGGCACGCTCCAGAGCGGCCGGTGGCGTGAGCGGATCCTTGAGACCGATGCCGATGACTTGCGGCCTCGGGGCGACCATTCCTGCGATCTCCCCCGTCCGCATCTGGGGCAGAAGACCGGGGACCGTCATGTAGATCCCGTGCAGGTCGTGGGCACCGAGCGACACGAGCGTCTCCAGATCCGCGAAGCAGCACAGCTGAGCGACGCCGGCAATCCGTGCGTCGAGCGCCGCGAGCCAGAACGACAGCGTCGCGCCCATCGAAATGCCGAACGCGCTGATGCGTCGAACATCCACGCCGTCCAACTCGGCAACGACCGACAATGCGCCGGCCAGATCCTGAAGCATTTCCCCGAACAGCGTCGTTCCATGCCACAGATGACGTTTCGCGGCAGCGGCTTCGGTTTCGCCCTGTCGCTCGCCGAAGCAAGGCAGGTCGATGCACAGAGCCACGACCCCGCGCGCGGCGAGGGCCTGCGCATAGGGTGGCGACATCAGAGCGGGTCGCCCGGCCATCAACTCTCCGGCTCCGATGTCGTAGCGATTCCCATGGGCGTGGCAGTAGAGCACCGCAGGACAGCTACGCCACGCGCCCAGCGGCCCCGACAGAATCGCGCGGACGTCTGCGCCATCCGATCGTCGCAGGCGAAGGAGTTCGAGCCGCGTTCCCGGCAGCGTCGTTTGCAGCGCATGCCGCGAGACCACGGAAAAGCTGGACGCGGCGAAGCCGCCCAACAGCTGGGCGAGACGATGGCGGCGGCGGTCGCCGGAAATGTCCTCTGAAGGTCGCATACTCGCAATCGCCTTGGCCTGAACACCGGCCGAGCGTGTGGGGCCGTTTCCGTACAGATTGACACCGGCTCCCATCCGCTGCCAATTATCGCGCAAACTCATAAGATTGTGACGATGGAGGAAAGCAATGTCATTCACGTTCGGCCGCCGCTTTGTGGCAGGTGCACTGGCTGCGGCAGGAATTGCCCTTGCATCCGGCGCTTCCGCGCAGACGGTGAATCTGCGTTACCTCTGCTACGCCGATGCGAACGAGTGCGACGTTGCCCGGGATCTGCTCGACCGTTTCGAGAAAGCGAACCCGAACATCAAGGTGACGGTCGACAAGGTCGGATTCGCCGTCATTCGCGAGCAGTTGGAAACGCGCCTTCAGGCAGGTGAAGCGCCCGACATGGCGCGCGTGACCAACCTCGGCGGCCTGAACAAGTATTATCTGGACCTGACGCCGCACATCAACGCAGCGGAATGGGAGACGAACTTCGCCTCCACATTGCCCTGGATGCGCGTCGGCAAGGACGACAAGGGTATCTACGGGTTCATGACGCAGCTCACCGTCACCGGTGCGTTCGTCAACAAGACCATGTTCGACCAGGCGGGCGTGAACCTCCCAGCCGCCGGCGCAAGCTGGGACGACTGGGCGAAGGCGATCGCGGACGTCCAGAAGAAGGGCAAGATCTACGCCGGCATGGCCATGGACCGGACCGGCCACCGCTTCGCAGGCATGTCGGTCTCGATGGGCGCCAAGTACTTCGACGTCCAGGGCAACCCCTCCAACGTCGTCGACGACGGTTTCAAGGCGACAGCGGAACGGATGGTGCAGTGGCACAAGGAAGGGCTGATGCCGCCGGACATCTGGCCGGGTGCTTCGGGCGCCAAGTGGAAGAACGCGGGTGACATGTTCATCAATGGCGACGTGGCGATGCACATCGCCGGCTCGTGGATGATCCAGAAATACGTGACCGACATCGGTCAGAAATTCGAGTGGATCGTAGCCCCCGGACCGTGCGGCCCCGCGGGCTGTTCGGCGATGCCGGGTGGCGCGGCCATGGTCGCTTTCAAGGGCACCAAGCACCCCGCCGAGGTCGGCAAGGTCATGCAGTTCATGGCCTCCGAACCTATCCTCAAGGAGTACTACGAGCGCACCGTGCAGATCCCCGCGCACAAGGGGATCGCCGAGAAAGGGTTGACCTACGGCAACGAGGTGACGCCGCAGACACAGGCCGCGCTCAAGCAGTTCACGGCGGACTTCGCCAAGATCCTGCCGCCCGCACACGCGCTGCAGGCCTATCAACGCAACGTCGCGATCTTCAATGCGACGGTCAACTACGTCGCCCAGGCCATCACCGGCGGCCTCACGCTGCCGGACGCCTACAAGAAGATCCAGGAAGAGATCGACAACGCGGTCAAGAAGTGACCGCCGCGCAGGCGGTATCTGCGTCATGACCAGTGGGCCCGACACGACAAGGGCGAGCGGCGGCCTAGGCGCGCCGCTCGCCGCCGTTTGGACGGGTCTGGGCAACGTCCTCGATGTGCCGCTGCGGGCGCTCCAGCGCCATATCGGCACACACCGCTTGGCCTACGTGTTCGTGTTGCCGAACCTCGCGGTGTTCGGCATCTTCACGTTCTGGCCGATGATCCTCAATTTCTACATCGCCTTCACGGGCGGAACCTCGGCCCTGGTCGCGCAACGGCCGTTCGTCGGCCTCGACAATTTCCGCGAGCTTCTGGCCTGCCCCAGCTATCTCGACCCGAAGACCTGCCCCGTCGCCGGCTTCTCGTTCTGGACAGGTGTGTGGAACACGCTGTTCTTCGCTGTCGTGCAGGTGCCGGTGATGATCGTCGTCGCGCTGGCGACGGCGATGGTGCTCAACCGCGAGATCCGTGCACGCGGGTTCTGGCGTGCGGTGTACTTCTATCCGGTGATGCTGTCGCCGGTGGTCGTCGCGGTGATCTGGGACTGGATCCTCAAGCGGCGGGGCATACTCAACGCACTACTCGATAGCGGCATCGAGTGGTGGAACGCAGGCATGAACACACTGTGGCTCCCATTCGTCGCCGGAGCGATGGTGGGTAAAGTGCCAGCTAAGTTCGTCACACTGGTTGCGCTGCGCTTCTTGCCCGTGATGCACCCGGAGAAGGCGAAGTTGCTGCCTCGCATGTTCGAAAATGTCTTTGCGATCAGCCTGGGCGTCGGGGCTGTCTTTCTCGCTCGCAGCGGTCTTCTGACCCTCCCCGATTACCGCCCCGTCAACTGGCTGATCGACGTCCGCTCGGGCTGGCCGATGTTCTGGGTGATCTTCGTCTATACCTGGGCGCATCTCGGCTTCTACATGCTGATCCTGCTCGCCGGACTGCAGGCGATCCCCAAGGACCTCTATGAAGCCGCTGAAATGGACGGCACCTCGAAGACGCGGCAATTGTTCCGCATCACGCTGCCGTTGCTGATGCCGACGCTGATCGTCGTGTTGGTGCTGTCGCTGATCAAGGCGTTCCAGGTGTTCGACGAGGTCTACGTGCTGACCGGCGGCGGGCCCGGACAGGCGACCAAGATGATCGTGCAGCACATCTACGAAATGGCGTTCATCGGTGACGCCAAGCGCTACGGCGTGGCCGCCGCGTCCTCCGTGCTGGTCGCGGGCGCCCTGTTGTTCCTGACGCTCGTCCAACTCGCGCTGACGCGCAGAAAGGCGGGCGGATGATCACCTCGGGCGACGTATCATCCTTCTTCACCCGCCGGCGCGGCCGCGAGCAGCTCCACTGGACCGATTTGCTCGCTTACGCCTACCTCGTGCTCGGCGTCCTGATCGTCCTGCTCCCCGTGGTCTGGATGGGATTCTCGTCGATCAAATCACAGCGTGCGCTGGTCGAGAACGATCCGCGGCTGCTGCCCTACGATCAGCTCACGGTAACCGACGGGAACGGCAGGACGCTGGGCGTCTTCATCCTCACTCGCGCGGACGGCAGCAAGACCGATGTGGCGCTCGTCGCCCCGCGTGGACGCAATGCCGTGGTCTTCGACCTTGCCAAGCCCTCGGAGACGTTCGAGGTCCCCCGCGACACGATCGTGCGCAGGGACGTGCTCTCCCCGCGTTTTCAAAACTATACCGAGCCGACGCTCGGCTCGACGCAGACGCGCACCTTCAACTTCCTGCGCTACTTCTGGAACTCCACCTTCGTCACCGTCGTCGCGACACTGATCACCCTGCTGATCAATGCCATGGCCGGCTTTGCACTCTCGAAGTACAAGTTCCGCGGCCGCGACGGCATCGTCGTGCTGATCATCGCAACGCTGCTGATCCCGCCGACGGTCATCCTGGTGCCCCTGTTCCTCACCGTCCAGGCCCTGGGGATGTTCAATTCGCTTTGGGGCGTGATCATCCCCGCGGTGGCGACCCCGACCGGTGTATTCTTGCTGCGACAGTACATGCTGACGATCCCGGACGAACTGCTCGAGGCCGCACGGATGGACGGAGCATCCGAATGGCGCATCTTCTGGCGCATCATGCTGCCGCTGGCGCTGCCCGCTCTCGCCGTCCTCGGCATCCTCTCGGTGATCTGGCGCTGGAACGACTTCATGTGGCCGCTGATCGTGCTCACGAAGTCGGAGGTGTTCACGCTCCAGCTCGGCCTGTCCACCTTCAAGGGCGAGCTGAACGACAACATGCATTATCTGCTTGCGATGACCGTGCTGACCTTGCTGCCGGTAACGCTCGTGTTCGTGTTCCTCCAGAAATACATCACGACCGGAATCGCCAACACGGGACTCAAGTGATGGCCACGCTCGAGCTCAAAGGCGTCACCAAGAGTTTCGGCTCGACGAACGTCATTCACGGCATCGACCTGTCGATCGGCCACGGCGAGTTCTGCGTGTTCGTCGGCCCCTCGGGCTGCGGAAAGTCGACGCTGCTCCGGCTGATCGCCGGACTCGAGGAGGCGACGAGCGGCGAGATCTCGATCGGCGGGGAGACCGTGAACCATGTGCCCGCGGCCGAACGCGGGCTCGCCATGGTTTTCCAGAGCTATGCCTTGTACCCGCACATGAGTGTCCGCCAGAACCTCTCGTTCGGGCTCGAGAACCTGCGCACTCCGAAGGCCGAGATCGCGCGCCGCGTGGCCGATGCCGCGCGCATGCTGCGCATCGAGGAACTCCTCCACCGCAGACCGGGGCAACTCTCGGGCGGGCAGCGCCAGCGGGTCGCGATCGGCCGCGCCGTCGTTCGTGAGCCGCGGATGTTCCTGTTCGACGAGCCTTTGTCGAACCTCGACGCAGAACTGCGCGTCCAGATGCGGATCGAGATCGGCAACCTTCACCAGCGCCTCGGCAACACGATGATCTACGTCACCCACGACCAGGTCGAGGCCATGACCATGGCCGACCGCATCGCGGTACTGCGGGCGGGCCGGCTGGAACAGTTCGGCAGGCCGCTCGAACTCTACAACAGCCCCGCGAGCCTGTTCGTCGCGGGCTTCATCGGATCGCCGCGCATGAATTTCCTGGCCGGGAAGATCGCACGACCGGATGCGGGCGCCGTGCGCGTCGCGCTTGAGGCTGGCGGCGAGGTCGAGGTCTCCTGCGCAGCCGCCGGGAGCACGGTGGGGACCGCGGTCAAGCTCGGCATCCGCCCGGAGCACATCCGCCTCACAGAGGCCGGCAGCGGCGATACCGCGCTTTCGGTGAAACTCATCGAACAACTCGGCGGAGAGAGTTATCTTCACGGCACGGTGCCCTCGGGCGAAGCCCTATCCGTCCGCCTTCCCGGCCAGACGCAAGTCGCTCGCGGCGAGACGGTGGGTCTCGTCCTGGGCGAGCCGTCGACGCGGCATCTGTTCGACGCGACCAGCGAACGGGCACTGACCAGAGCCAGCTGAGAGCAACGAGACCACGCATGCGCATCCTCAAGTCCCAAGGGCCGGTGACGCCGCACGCGCACGGGCTCGATGCTCCGCTGGACGCCTCAATGCGCCTTTCGATCCGGGCCATGGGCGACCATCTGTTGCGGATCTCGCTCGTGCCCGACACGGGCTTTCCCGTCGATCGCACCTGGATGATCGCACCGGAGGGAGACACCCCGTGGGAAGGGCGGCAGCGCAGCGACATGACGGGCTTTGCCCCGCCCTCGGTACGATTGGAAGCAACCGACGCCGCGCACCAGCTCACTGCCGGCAGCTTCCGGGTCAGGCTCACGCTCGCCCCTGTGCGGATAGAGATCGAGCAGCGCGTGGGTGATGGCTGGGTGCCTTGGGTCTGCGATCGCAACACAGGCGGCTTTGCGTTGGTCGATGGCGGACGGCACGTGCGCCATTTTCAGCGCCGGGAGCCGGCGGACATGCACTTCGCGCTCGGAGACAAGACCGGACGTCTCGACCGCACGGGACGGCGGTTCCGGCTGTTGCAGCTCGATGCGCTCGGTTACGACGCCGAACTCGGCGACCCCCAGTACAAGCATGTGCCGTTCATGATCGTGCGGTCCGGCGCGCCGGATGCGGCCGTGGCCGGCGGCCTGTTCTACGACACGCTGGCGCCGATGACCTTCGATGTCGGGCAGGAACGCTCAAATTACCACGGCATCTATCGCTACGTCGAATGCGAGGAGCCGGCACTCGATCTGTGGCTGATCGCCGGCCCCGATATCGCCGCCGTGGTCAAGCGCTTCACCTTGCTCACCGGCCGGCCAGCCCTGCCGCCGAGATGGTCGTTCGGTTTCGCGTTCACGTCCATGCATCATGCCGACGACGCGCGCGCCCAGGAAGCGATCGCGCGCTTCGCCGACCGCTGCCGCGCCGAAGACATTCCCATCAGCGCTATCCACTTCGGCTCCGGCTATTCGAGCCGCGGAAAGCGCCGCTACGTCTTCACCTGGAACCGCGAGAAGTTTCCAGACCCCAAGGCGCTCTTCGCGAAGCTGCGAGGAATGGACCTTCCGACGGTCGCCAACCTGAAACCCGTTCTGATCGACGACCATCCCGACTACGCAAGCGTCAGATCCGCAGGCGGCTTCATCAAGGACGCCGCCGGCCAACCTGTGCTGGAGCAGTTCTGGGATGGCATGGGCTCCTACCTCGATTTCTCCAATCCCCAGACCGTGCGCTGGTGGCAGGACCGCTTCAAAGTGCAAGTTCTCGATGTCGGTTTCACAGCAGGCTGGAACGACAACAACGAGCACGAGATCGGGCGGGACGACGCGACGGCCACGGGGTTCGGACAGTCGCTCGATGCGACGGCGACGCGCCCGCTGCACGCCCTGCTCATGACGCGCGCCACCTACGAGGCGAACCGCGACCACGATCGTGCGACACGCCCCTTCACGATAACGCGCGCCGGTCCCGTCGGTATCCAGCGCTATGGCGAAACCTGGACCGGGGACAATGCCACCTCCTGGCACACCTTGAAATGGAACCTTCGCAACGGCCTATCGTTGGCGCTCTCCGGCCAGTCCAACATCGGCCACGACATCGGTGGCTTCACCGGACCGCGGCCGGGCCCCGAACTGCTCTGCCGCTTCGTCGAAATGATGGCCTTGCATCCGCGCGCGGTGATGAACTCGTGGAAGCCGCACGTGGCCTCAGACTGGACCGCCGCGACGACGCCCTGGCTCTATCCGGAAACGACGGACAGCATCCGCTCCGCGCTTCACTTGCGGACCACGTTCCTGCCGCTAATGTACACGCGTGCCTATCAGTACCATCGAGACGGCGAGCCGATCATCCGGCCGCTGTTATACGATTTTCCGGACGACACGAATTGCTTCGCGGAACACGATGCGCTGATGCTCGGCCCCGAAGTGCTCTTCTCGCCGGTCGTCACCGAGGGCGAACGCGCAAAGACCCAGTACCTTCCCCGCACCGCGTGCGGCTGGATCGATTTCCATACCGGCGCGCACCATGCCGGCGGGACGACCGTGACCGTCGAGGCGCCGCTGGGGCGCCCACCTGTCTTCGTGCGCGCCGGCGCAGCGCTGGTCCTTGCGGACGCAACGCCGTGCGTCAGACCACACGATGCCCCTGCCCGCCAGCTCTATCTGGCAACCACGGAAGCGACCGGACGCGGCCGTGGCCGCCATTTCGAGGATGACGGTCTCGCCTGGCCGGCGGAGACGGGCGCATTCCTCGATCTCGCAATCGACCTGAGCTGGACCGCGAATCGCGCGAGCGTCCACATGGAGCGCTCGGGAGGAGCGTTGCAGATTCCCCCACAATCGGCATGGCGGGTCACCACGCCACGCCCCGGCCAGGCCGTGGACTTCGCCGGCTGAAGCAGTGGCGGCGCGCGTCGATCGGCATGTCCACGACGCCCGTGCGTGATCGTCTCGAGCCCGCAGCACCCCGCTCCCGAGCGATCAGCGCGCCTGGTCCGTACTCCGTTCCAAGCTGAACGGCAGGCTGGCGATCAGGTTTTCTGGGATTGCCCCCTCGCGCGTACCGCTTCGCGGCGTTGCTCGATCTCGTTGGACCGCACCGCGCCGTTGCTCAGGCGGCTCACCGCACGCTCGAACACGAGCGCATCACCGAGGTCCATGGCGAAACCGTCGTCGATCATCTTCTTCATGTTGCGCAGCATGTGCGGCTCGGCCGAGAGCATGTCGCTCGCCAGACGTCGCGCCGTCGCCAGCAACTCGCCGGGCGCGACCACGCGATTGACCAGTCCGATCCGGTCAGCCTCGGCCGCCGTCACGAAATTCCCGGTCAGCGAGATTTCCTTGGCCCGGTACACTCCCACCAGCCGCGGCAACTTCTGAGAGAGCCCCCAACCGGGCATCAGTCCGACGCGGGCATGAGTGTCCGCGAACCTCGCTTCGCTCGATGCGATCAGCACGTCGCACGCGAGGGCCAATTCGAAACCGCCTGTAACCGCCGGGCCGTTGATCGCGCCGATGATCGGCCCGGGAAACTCGCTCATCGCTTCCAGCACGCTGCGCCGCTCGCTCGAAGCGACGGCGACGCGATCGCCTCCACCGCTGCCCAACTCCTTGAGATCGAGCCCAGCGCAGAAACCGCGGCCGGCTCCCGTCAGGACGATGACGCGGGCAGCAGGATCCTCACGCAGTCCATCGAAGGTCTCGACTAGAACACGACGGAGTTCGCGCGAGAGCGCATTGAGTGCCTTGGGGCGATTGAGCGTGACGACGGCGCAGCCGCTGCCATCCTTCTCCACGAGTACGACGGGTTCGGGCACCTGATTTCCTCCTCGATCAAAACTCGGCGCCGGCCCGACCGTGCGGGCACGACAACACTAGGCAGCCTGCGCTCGCGCGGCATCTTCCTTCATCATGTCGGCAGCTTTCTCCGCGATCATCACGATCGGCGCGTTGGTGTTGCCCGACACCAGCGTCGGCATGATTGCGCCATCGGCGACGCGCAGCCCTTCCAGCCCCTGCACCCGCAGCCGCGCATCGACCACAGCCAGGCGATCGTTGCCCATTTTGCAGGTGCCGACCGGGTGGAAGATCGTCGTGCCCTTGGACTTGGCGAACTCCATCAGCGCCTCGTCGGTCGAGACGCCAACACCAGGAACGTGCTCGCGCACGGCGATGTCGGCGAACGGGGGATGCTTGACGATGCGGCGCGCCATCCGCAGCGCCTCGAGCAGGACGCGCCGGTCGATTTCAGCCTCGAGATAGTTCGACACGATCGCAGGCGGCTCGGACGGGTTCGCACTCTTGACGTGGATCGCCCCTCGGCTTTCCGGCCGCAATTGGCAGACGGACACGATCACGCCGGGGAACGGGTGCAGCCCTTGCCCAGGTCCGTCCGCCGAGAGCGGAATGAAATGGAACTGGATGTCCGGCGTCTCCAGGCTCGGATGCGACTTCGCGAAGACGCCGACCACGCCGGCGCCGATCGTCAGGATGCCGCGACGCCGGAAAATGTACTCCAGGCCGCTCGTGAGCTGCAGCCAGCGGCTGTGCCAGACCTCGTTGAGCGAACCGCGCGCAGTGCACTCGTAGACAAGGCGCGCCTGATAATGATCCTGCAGGTTCTCGCCGACGCCCGGCAGTTCGTGCCTGATGGGGATACCCGCAGCGGCGAGAACCTCAGCGGCTCCGATGCCCGAGCGCTCCAGCAAGACTGGCGAGCCGATCGCGCCGGCGGCGAGAACGACTTCGCGGCGCGCGCGCACGAGCTGCGATTTGCCTGCGACCTTCGCCCGCACTCCAGTTACCCGGCGCCCGTCGAGTTCGAGCGATTCCGCCTCGGCGCGGGTGACGACATGAAGATTGCGCCGGGATTTGACGGGATGGAGATACCCGACCGCGGTAGAGCAACGCCGCCCGTTGCGGTTCGTGAGCTGATAGTAGCCGACGCCTTCCTGGCTCGGTCCGTTGAAGTCGTCAGTGAAAGGGATGCCCTCCGCCACGCAGGACTTCACGAACGCCTCGCAGACCTCGTTGTGCATCCGCACGTCGTCGACGCCGAGCGGACCGCCGACGCCGTGGAGCTCGCTTTCGCCGCGCACCTGATCCTCGGCCTTGCGGAAATACGGCAATACGTCCCGGAACGACCAGCCCGTATTTCCGAGCTGGCGCCACACGTCATAGTCCTGGTGCTGTCCACGCACATAGAGCAACCCGTTGATCGCGGAGGAGCCGCCCAGCACGCGTCCGCGCGGCCAGTTGACGATACGGCCGCCCAGGTGCGGCTCCGGGCCCGATCCGAACTGCCAGGTGACAGCGGGATTCATGACGTTGCGGTAGTACCCGGCCGGAATATGGATCCACGGATTGGTGTCGCGGCCGCCGGCTTCCAGCAGCGCCACGCTGACGCTGCTGTCCTCGGAAAGGCGATTGGCAAGCACACACCCGGCGGACCCGGCGCCGACCACAACGTAATCGTACTCGCTCGAACTCATGGACTGACGCCGCTCCCCTCACGTTCCCGTCCCGATCATTGGATGCGCGCTGGCACATCCGTTGGCAAGGGGCAGGCGGGCAGGACCGCCCAGCGGCCGGACGTGTGCGGCGCATCACAGTATCGCGCAATAGTGTCGCGGTCGGGCCAGACGGGGCTTGCCCCCGCCCGGCGGGTCCACGATGGTTCGCGCCACACGGCGGCTGGCACTGGAGATGATCGAGGACATGGCCGAAGGACGACCGAACAGATGGCGGCGCGCCGCTTCCCTAATGGCCACTCTCGCGCTCTTCGCGGTCGGCTCCGCGGTGGCGTCCATGGCTTGCCCGAAGCCGGGCGCCATCGGCCTCAAGCGGATCGTCGAGATCGACGCCTCCACCGGGCCGCTCTACGGCAACCACACCCGCTACCCCCGCCAGGCGGATTTCCTGCAGCCCATGGAGGTCGTTCTGACCTTCGACGATGGGCCGATGCCCTGGATCACACGCTCGATCCTCGACACACTCGATGCGCACTGCACGCGCGCCACCTTCTTCTCGGTCGGCAGAATGGCCGTCGCTTACCCGGAAATGGTCCGCGAGGTAATCGCGCGCGGACATACGATGGGCACACACACCTGGTCGCATCCCTTGGATCTGCGCCGCCGGGCACTCGACGTTTCCACCGCCGAAATCGAGCGCGGCTTCGCAGCAGTCGCCGCAGCAGCCGGCGTGCCCATCGCTCCGTTCTTCCGTTTCCCGGGGCTGTCGGATTCCGCCGAGATGCTGGCCCATCTCCAAGCGCGCAAGGTCGCGACCTTCACCGTCGACGTCGTCTCCAACGACAGCTACATCTCCAACGGCGACCGGCTTCTGCGAGAGACCCTGGCCAAGATCGAGGCCCGAAAAGGCGGCATCGTTCTCTTCCACGACATCAAGGCCGTGGCTGCGAAGGTCCTGCCGACTCTGCTCGACGAACTCAAATCACGCGGCTACCGCGTGGTGCACATGACCGCGAAAGCCACTCACGTCGCCGAGGCGGCCCTGCTCGACGATTACAAGGCGCAGGTCGCCAAAACCGAGGCACAGAAGCGGTCGGGCAAGCAACTGCTGCCGTTCTACGGCGCCGCCGGTCCGCAGCACATCGCAGCGGTCACCGCCGGCGTACCCGTCCAACCGATCGCGGCCGAAATGAAGGTCTATGCCGATGCCGCAAAGGTCGTGAAGGTGGCCGACGCCCATCCACCGTCCAAGTGGCGCACCCGGGTCAAACGCCGCCGCGCGGCGGATACGGACGACTGAAGCCACCATGCGCATCGAGTATCACCGTACGCTCCTCGCCGACCGCGTGCGCAACCGCGCCTTTCACGAGGCGCTGAAGACGGTGATCGTGCCCGGCCGCTCGGTGGTCGCCGACATCGGCTGCGGCACCGGCTTTTTGGGTTTCATGGCGGCCAGGCTCGGCGCCAAGCGCGTCTTCCTCATCGAACGTGGCGAGATCGTCGAGGTCGCGCGCAAGCTCGCCCGCCAGAACGGCATCCGCAACATCGAAATCGTGCCGGCGCATTCGACCGAGGTCACGCCGCCTCAGAAGGTCGACGTCGTCGTCTCCGAAACACTCGGCAACTATGCCTTCGAAGAGAACATCATCGAGACGCTGGCGGACGCGCGTGCGCGCTATCTCGCCCCCGGTGGCGTCATGATCCCGCAGGCGGTCACCCAGTACGTCGCGCCGGTCACCACCGACCGCGTCCACCGTGAGCTCGCCGCCTGGGACGACGTCGGCTACGACCTCGACTTCGCGCCGGCCAAGCGCATGAGCCTCAACAACATCTACGTGCGCGTCCTCAAGGCAGCCGATCTGCTCGACCGCGGCGCCAGCGCCGTGGCCTTCGATGCCGTCGATCTCACGCGGCCGGCGAAGACCGCGCGCAAGGGGAGCGGCCGCTGGACTCTGCCCGCCGGAGCCGGTCCAGCGACGGTCTACGGCGCCGCGCTTTGGTGGTCGGCCCGCCTGGTCGAGGGGATCGAGATCGCCACCGGACCGCTCGACCCGCCGACCCATTGGGAGCAACTCTACCTGCCCGCGCTCGAGCCCGTCGTCGTGCCCGGCGGCGGCAGCCTCGAGATCGCCGTGCGCTCGACCACCTCCTACGCGAAGGGCACGAACCTCGTCTGGACGCTCACGGTTCGCGACCGGAAGGGCCGCGACGTCGCCAGCCAGACCATGGACCTCAACAAGGGGTTCGTACCGTAGGCGGGGCCGGGCTGTCTCCGCCTCACACGCGGCCCTGTCGGGCGAGGTCGAGGACGATGCCGGCGGCCGCTTCGCTGGGTGTGCCCCGGGGCAGCAGCATGCGTTCGGGGATCCGCGCCAGCCCCGCCAGCTGGCGCTCACGGACCGGGCCGGGGCTCACGACATCGCGCAACGCAGCGGCCAGCGGCTCTCCGGCACACTCTTCCTGGATCAGCTCGGGAAAGACGTTCTCGCCGAGCACGAGGTTCGCGAGCACGATCGATGGCGCTTTCACCAGGAAGCGCAGGTGGCGCGCAAAACCGTCGACCTTGTAGGCGACCACCATCGGGGTTCCGGCCAGGGCCAGTTCGAGCGTCACGGTGCCCGAGGCGGCGAGCGCGGCGTCCGCGAGCTTGAATGCCGCGAACTTGTCCGCCTCGCCTTCGACGAGGTGCGGCTTGACGGACCAGCTCTGCACGGCCGGCTCCACGAGGTGGCGCACGCTCTCGACCACCGGCAGCAGCACCTGCGGCGCCGGCCCCTTGGCGGCCAGGGTCGCGATCGCTTCACCGAAGGGCTGCATGAGCAGACGAACCTCGGAGCGCCGGCTGCCCGGGAGAATGACCAGGATCGGGCGTGCGCGGTCGAGGCCCAGACGACGCGCCAACGGCTCGGCTTCGAGGGCGGCGATCCATGGCTGCTTCTCGATGAGCGGATGGCCGACATAGCTGCAGGGCGGACCGCCGAGGCGGCGATGCACGTCCGGCTCGAACGGCAACAGGGCGAGCACATGATCGACGTAGCCGCGCATGCGGGCGGCGCGGCCGGGCCGCCAGGCCCACACACTCGGACTGACATAGTCGACGATGGGCACGTCCGGGAGCCGGCGGCGGAAACGCTTGGCGATCGGGTGCGTGAACTCCGGGCTGTCGATGATCACCAGGGCATGGGGAGCGGCGCGGACAGCGGCGCCGACGGTGCCATAGACGCGGCGGAGGATCGTCGGGAGCTTAGGGATGATCGCAGCCGGCCCCATGACGGCCACGTCCGAGAGGGGAAACAAGGAGGCGAGCCCTTGCGCCTCCATGAGATCGCCGCCCACGCCCTGGAACGTGACCCGGCCTCCCGTCATCTCGCGCAGCCGCCGCATCAGGCCGGCGCCCAGTGCATCGCCGGAGTGCTCGCCCGCAACCAGGAAGATCCGAACCTCGGCCCCGCCTATTGGGTTCATCGATCCTCGAGCTCCGCGACGAGGAAGAGGCCGTGCCGGTCCGCATCGGCGGAGAGCGCATCGCTGGCACATGCCGCACCCTGGCCGCAGACGGCGATTCCCGCGAGCCCGGCGGATGCGACCTTGGCCACGATCGCCTCACGATCTGCGCCGGCCGCGTCATCGACGGCTTGCGCGAGCAACGCGACGGCTCCGCGGCGCTTCTGGATGCGCCGCAGGCCCCACTGGCGCAGCGCGGCCACCCGTTCGAGCATCGCACCCGCTCCCTCGGCGGCCGAAACGCCGAGCACATGACGGCGCGTGGACGCAGCCGCTGCGTCGGGAATGTATGGCGTCACGGCTTGGACGGTTGCCGCAGCCTGGGCCACGTCCTCCAGGTCGGCAGCGGACGGAGACCCCCGCGACATCAGCGCGAAGCGTGCGCCAGTCGGGCGGCTGCGCTGGCGCCGCTGCAGCAGTCCGGTCCCCCCATAGACGAAGAGGCTCGCTGCGTCGGCCCGCGCCGCAAGTGCCGCGCGGTCCAGAACGACCGTGGCGCCGGCCACGACCATGATGCCACTGAGCCCTGCCTCGACGGCATTGGAGACGGTGCGGGGCCCGATCGTCGGCATGTCGACGCGCATTTCCTGGCCCGGTTTGGGGGCCTTCACCAGAACGCCCGAGCGGCTGCCGGCTGCCGCCGCGCCGAAAGCGGCGACACGCTGCAACATGCGGTCTGTCCCCTCGACGCCCTCGATCGCGACGATCCGGCCCCGGCGCACCACCACGCCCTGCCCGACGTCGAGCGGCCCCAGCGCATCGAGCAGCGCCATGCCCCGGGCCGCGTCGGCACGAGACTCCGCATCGGGCATCGTCCGGGTCGCAGGGCCATCGGACATGATGAGATGTGGCGCGACGCGATCGAGCCCGCAGACCTCGATGCCCTGGTTCTCGAAGAAACGTACGACATGCGACAGCACGCCGTCGTCTCCGCCCTGGCGCAAGGTCGCGAGCACCGTGGGCAGACTGGCGAAGAACCCGAGATCGGGGCGAATGCGCAGGAGGTCGGGCCGGGTGACGCTGCCGGCGATCACCAGCCGGCCGGCGCCCTCGCGCTTTACGGTCCGAACCATGCGGCCGATGGCGCCCCAGTTCACCCAGGTATGGGGAAAGCGCGAGACCACCGCCGGGTCGGCCTCGCCCTCGATCGCAACGAGATGGACTTGCGCGCCGCGCGCGACGGCGCCATCGGCGATCAATGTGGGAACCGCACCGCCCCCGGCGAGTATCGCGAAGCGCTCCATCGAACCCTCGGCATCGCTCCGGCGAGCGCTGCTCACGCGTCGGGATCGCGCGGCGTGCACAGCGAGCGTTTGCCGGGGACACGCATGAACGCCACGATTTCCTGGACGATCGGCATGTCCTTGTACTCTGCCGCCACGTCCTCCACCCGCTCCGCGAGCGTGCCCTCGTCGGCGAACAGAAGCCGATAGGCCCGGCGCAGGCTGTGGATGTCGCCGCGCGAAAAGCCGCGCCGCTGCAGGCCGATGATGTTGAGTCCCGACAGGTGCGCCCGGTTTCCGATCGCCATGCCGTACGGGATGAGATCGTTCTCAAGCCCGGACATACCGCCGACGAAGGCGTGGTCGCCGACGCGGGCGAACTGGATCACGGCGGCCCCACCACCGATGATGGCGAAATCACCGACCGTGCAATGCCCGGCAAGCATGACGTTGTTGGAGAAGATGACGTTATTGCCGACGCGGCAGTCGTGGCCGACGTGGCTGTTGGCAAGGAACGCGCAGCGGTCACCGACGACGGTCTGCATGCCGCCGCCCTGGGTGCCGGGGTTCATGGTCACGCCTTCGCGGATGATGCAGTCGGAGCCCACCGTCAATGTCGAGGGTTCGCCGACGTACTTGAGATCCTGCGGCTGGTGGCCGATCGAGGCGAACGGAAAAATACGTGTGCGCGCCCCGATCGTCGTGCGGCCGGCGAGCACCACGTGACTGATCAGCTCGGCACCGTCGCCGAGCGTCACTCCCGCTCCGACCACGCAGTATGGGCCGATCTTGACGCCGTTGCCCAAGCGCGCACCGCTCTCCACGACCGCCGTTGGATGAATCATGTGCTCGGCGACCTTGTGCGGGGCTGCAGTCTTGGACTTAGCCTTTTTTGGCATCGTTCGGATCCACGATCATGGCCGATATCTCGGCCTCGGCGACGAGTTGCCCATCGACCTTCGCTTCCCCGTAGAACCGCCAGACCGGGCCACGACTGCGCACCTTGCGCACGTGCAGTCGCAGCTGATCGCCCGGCAGAACGGGCTTGCGGAACTTCGCGCCGTCGATGCCCATGAAGTAGACGATCTGGGGAATATCGGTCTTGCCGGCATGATGGACGCAGAGCGCGCCAGCCGTCTGGGCGAGCGCCTCGATGATGAGCACGCCGGGCATCACCGGGTACTTCGGGAAGTGACCCTGGAAGAAGCTCTCGTTCGCAGTGACGTTCTTGATGCCGACCGCGCTCTCGTCGCGATCCATGTCGACGATGCGATCGATCAGGAGGAAGGGATAGCGATGCGGCAGGAGTTGCATCACCCTCTGGATGTCGGCGGTCGCCAGTTCCGACCTTGCCGGCTGCGCCTCGCTCATGTCCACTTTGCTCCCGATCCCTTCCATGGCTGCAGTGCGCACCCGTCAAAGCCCTTCGTCCGAACCACCCTCGCCCGGAGCATCCCTCCCCCCGGCCAGACGACGGACCGCGTTCGCCTCGCGGGCCCATTCCCGCAGGGGCTTGGCGGGCGTGCCGACCATGCGAACCCCGGCCGGCACACTGTCCTTCACATGGCTGGCCCCGGCGATCTGGGTGCCGCGACCGACGGTGATATGCCCCGCCACTCCAGACTGACCGCCCATGACCACGTAGTCTTCCAGCACGGCCGAACCGGCGATGCCGACCTGTCCGACGATCACACAATGCCGGCCGACGACTGCGTTGTGCCCGATCTGGACGAGATTATCAATTTTGGTGCCCTCTCCGATGATCGTATCCTTAAGAGCGCCCCGGTCGATGCAGGTGTTGGCGCCGATCTCGACACTGTCCTGGACGATGACCCGGCCGATCTGAGGCACTTTCAGGTGGCCGCCAGCGCCCATGGCGAAACCGAAGCCGTCCTGGCCGATCCGCACGCCGGCATGGATGACGACGCCGTTGCCGATCAGGGCATGGGTGATCGATGCGCCGGGCCCGACATAGCAGTCGCGGCCGACGGTCACCCGGTAGCCGATCACGGCGCCAGCGGCGACCGTGCTGCCCCGCCCGATCCAGGCCTCGGGTCCGATTACGGCGCCCGGCTCGATCGTGACGCCTTCCTCCAATCTGGCGGTGGGATGGACGCCTGCCGCGTATCCAGTTCCCAGCGCCACCTTGGCCCGCATCGCGTCGGGGTAGAAAAGCTGCAGAGCCAGTGCGAACGCGCGATAGGGGGACTTCGTCTGAAGAGCCGCCGTGCCTGCGGGGAGCCTGTCGGCAAAGGCGGCCGCCAACAGGCACGCGGACGCCTTTGTTCCGGCGAGCTGCGGCAGGTACTTGCGGTTGTCGAGAAAGGTGAGCTGACCGGATGCCGCCTCTGACAACGGGCGGACGTCGCTCAACATCGACGAGGGGTCTGCGCCGGGCTGCACCTGGGCCCCGACACGCGCGGCGACCTGCTCCATGGTGAAGGGGCCGGCACGCTCGAAGAAGCCAGGATGCTCCATCATCGCAATTTCACTCCGGCATGGATACGATCCGTTAGGTGCGCCATGCCTGCGCACCTTCCGCAGCGACATTTCAGGATCTCCGGCAGGGCTCGCTCGCGCTTCGCTGAAAGTGTCCAGCGCCCGGTCCCCGTCGCCGCCGCAGGGACTCCGAGACATACGGATCGCGCGGCCATCGCTCAACCCGCAAATGCACGTCGGCGGCAGTTTTTGCACGCCGCGCGACGGGAAGCGACCTGCGCCGTCACCGGGGTGACTCCGACGCTGTCGATCCGTGCGGCCAAAAACCTTGCGGCGAAATGCGCGCGGCATCGCAATCCGCAGGCACGAGGGCTGACGCCGACACCCGTAAGACCGGCGACTGCGGACAAGCGAACACGGCGCCCGAAGCCTCGGACGCCGCGCTCATGTCACCGTGCGAAGGATGCGGCCACCGATCTGCCGGCCGTCCAATGCGTCATCAGAACTTGGTCGACGCGCCGAACCGAACCAGCTGCGTACGGTCGTAGTCCTCTTTGGTGAGGGCCTTCGCAACGTCGAGGCGCAGCGGACCGAGCGGCGAGTTCCACATCAAGCTGGCGCCGACCGACGAGCGAATGGAGGACTCGTCGGCAAGGCAAACGCCCGTGTTCCGATCCTGTGTGACGAGGCCGCACTGGTTGTTGAGGTTCTTCGCGAAGGTACCGGCCCCGAACAGCGAGCCCGCGTCGGCGAACACCGCGCCGCTCATGCCAAGCTCTTCCGGCAGGAACGGGAGCGGGAAGCGCACTTCGGCCGTGGCTGCCCAGTACGTCGTACCGCCGAGGGCGTCGCCCGTGACCAGATCGCGCGGACCGAAACCGGCCCGATTGAAGCCGCGAACCGTCTCACCGCCGCGATAGAACAGATCGAGCAGGCGCACATCATGATCGCCATAGCCCATCACATGGCCCGCGGTGGCGCGGCCGACCAGAGTGATCTTGTCGGTGATGGGATAGTAGCCGCGCGCTTCCGACTGGAAGCGGACGAAGTGCGTATCGCCGCCGACACCCGCAAAGTCCACGCCGCTGCTGAGGAAATAGCCGCGATTGGGATTGTTCGGGTGGTTGCGCTTGTCGTAGGTCAGCCAGCCGCCGACAGACGACGTGACGAACTCACCCTGGGCCTCCATGATCGCCTTGGACGCGACCCTATCGTCGACCTCGGTGATCTTGTCGAAGGACAGAGTGTAATTGGTATTGAACCAGAGGTTCTCGGCCAGCGGCATGCCGAGGCGCAGGGAGCCGCCGGTCTTCATGGTCGCGAACGGCTGCGACGTCGACGGGCGGGTACCCTTGTGGAAGATGTCGAAACCGGCCGCCAGGTTGCGATCCAGGAACCGCGGCTCGGTGAAGCCTAGGTCGATCTGGAGGCGCTCTTTCGAGCCCGCAAGCCTGAGGCGCAGGAACTGGCCGTTGCCGAGCAGGTTGCGTTCCGTCAGCGAGATGTCGCCGATCACACCTTCAGCCGTGGAGAAGCCGGCGCCGAACGACAGCTCACCGGTGGACTGTTCGACGAGATCAACGTCGAGAATGATGCGATCGGGCGCCGAACCCGGACGACGCTTGATGTCGACCGACTTGAAGAAGCCGATGTTCTGCAGGCGCTTCTTCGCGCGCTCGACCAGCTGCGGGTTGAATGCGTCACCTTCGGCCAGCCGGAACTCGCGACGGATCACGTGATCCTTGGTACGCTGGTTGCCGGAGATGTTGATGCGCTCGATGTAGACCCGCGGACCCTCGTCGATGATGTAGGAGACGCTGATCGTGCGAGTCGCCACATCGCGGTCAGCACGCGGGCGGACGCGGGCGAACGCGTAACCCTGTTCGGCGACCAGCAGTGTCAGGCGCTCGGTGGTCTTGTCGATCTGGGAAAGGTCGTAGTAGCCGCCGGCCACCGTCAGTATCTCGCCGCTGAGGGCACCCGTGTTCACACCGGGCAGCTGCGACTCGATCCCGATGTTTCCGAAACGGAAGAGTTCGCCCTCCTCGATCACGAAGACGATGAAGAAGCCCGAGCCGTCACGATCGATCTCGGCATTCGCGGAAACGACGCGCGCATCGGCGTAGCCGTTCTTCAGGTAGTATTGGCGGAGCAGCTCACGATCCAGGGCGAGGCGATCAGGATCGTAGGTATTCGTTCCCTTGAGGAAGTCGAACAGGCCCGACTGCGTCGTCGAGATGATGTCGCGGAGCTGGCTTTCGGAGAAAGCACGATTTCCGACGAACTGGATGCTCTTGACCTTCGTCGCCCGCCCTTCGTTGATCTCGAACACGACGTTGACGCGATTATTGTCGAGTTCGATCAGTTTCGGCTGAACGCTGGCGGCGAAACGCCCCTGGCGGCGATAGACGTCGAGAATGCGCTGCACGTCGGCCTGCACCTTGGCGCGCGTGTACACCGAGCGCGGCTTCAGCTGCACTTCGGTCTCGAGCGTCGTCTTCTCGACTTCACGGTTGCCCTCGAAGGCGACCTGGTTGACCACCGGGTTCTCGGTGACGGCAACCTGCACGCCGTTCGGGGTGCGCTGGATCTGCACGTCGGAGAACAGGCCCGTCGAGAATAGCGCGCGGATCGATTGATCGACTTTTCCTGCGTCGTAAGCGTCGCCGACCGAGAATCTCAGGTAGGAACGGACCGTTTCGGGCTCGACTCGGCGATTTCCGGTGACGCTGATTTCCCGGATCGCGCCGCTCTGAGCCTGCGCCATGGGGGCACGGCCCATCAGGCCGCTACCCGCATCGAGCATCGGCGAAGCCACGAGCCCGAGCACCAGTGTGCCCAGCACGCGCAACACCGTCGCCCCTCGATTAAAAACCAAACGCGTTTTCAAGCGCTTACCCTTTGGCCCGCCGGTCCCCCGAACTCCCCACGATCCAGCTCGGCGACGCCGGATCGTGAGCGGTGATGCATACCCGGATTTCTTCATGATCCGGATCACTCGCGACACAGGCTCCCCCGGTAGCTAGCGCATACAGCACCTCTGATTTTGCTTTTTAACGATTCAGATACCGTACGGGAAGTGGCAAGATGGCTTCTGTGACCGACAAGTCACTGCAAAGTTGCATTTCCCTGCCCGAAGCCGGCTTGCAGCCCCCCTCAACTTCCCATCCCCAGCCACTGCTTGAACACCACCCGGTCGTTCCAGTTGGCGAAGACGAACAGGAAGATCACCACGCCGAGCCCCAGGCGGAAGGCGAACTCCTGGGCCTTCTGCGTCAACGGATACCCCCGCACGGCTTCGATCGCGTAAAACAGCAGGTGACCACCGTCCAGAAGCGGAATCGGCAGCAGATTGGCCAAGCCGATACTCACGGAAATGAACGCTATGAAGTGGAGTAGCGGTACCAGCCCAGCACTCGCCATCTTGCCCGATGCGTCGGCGATCCGCGCGGGACCGCCGATCTGATCACCCGACTCCTTGCGGGTCAGAACTCGAGCGATATAGGTCCAGGTCTGCTCGGCGAAGGCCCAGCTTTCCCAGACCGCCTTGTTCAGGGCCTCGATGGGACCGTAGTTCTTCTGCTGCCAGTCGGTGGGAACAGACGGCCCCCTCAACCCAAGCTGGCCGACTCTGATCTTGCCACCGAAGCCGTCAGGCACTTCCGCGATGCGCGGTGCCGCCGAAAGGGGAACGATTGCGCCGCCCCGATCCACGGTGAATTTCAGCACTTCGCCGGCATTGCTCGACGCATGGCGCCGGAGGTCGGCGAAGCTTTCGATCCGTTGGCCGTTGATGGTGAGGATCACATCGCCGGGCTTGAAGCCGGCTTCGGCGGCCGCGCTGTCAGGGACAACGGCCTCGATCCGCGGCGCGACGATGCGCTCACCGGCGAAAAAGAAGACCCCGAACAGGACCACGATCGCGAGAAGAAAGTTGGCAATCGGGCCGGCCGCGACGATGGCTGCACGCTGCCACACCGGCTTCGCGTGGAAAGCACCCTCGCGTTGCTCCGGCGTCATCCGCGCGATCGCGTCCGAATCGGGGACGCTGGCGCCGTTCTCGTCGTCCATGAACTTGACGTAGCCACCCAACGGCAAGGCCGCGATCCGCCAGCGCGTTCCGTGCCGGTCGACGAATGAAATCAATTCCTTGCCGAAACCTATGGAGAAGGCGGTGACCTTCACTCGGCACCAGCGCGCGACCAGGAAATGGCCGAGTTCGTGGATGAAGACGACGATCGTCAACACGAACAGGAAGGCGGCCACGGTCAACCCGAAGTTCGAAATGCTCGCCGGAAGGGTCATGGGGTTCCTTCGTCCTGTGACGATCGGGCGGGACGCGCCGCGCATCGCTCATATCGCGCCGAACCCGGCGCGTTTCAACCAGCCGTGCCGGCCGACGCACAAGTCATGTGCGGGCAATCGCCTGCGCCGCCTTGTCGCGCGCCTCCGCATCGAGCGCAAGGACCGCTTCGATCGTGCCGGGCTCCCCCAGGGAACCCGAGCGATCCATGCATTCCATAGTTTCCTCCACCACGGCGGCAATATGGTGGAACGGCAGGCGCCGGCCCAGAAAGGCCTCGACCGCGACTTCGTTCGCCGCGTTCAGGACCGCGGTCCAGGCGGTTCCGGCGGCCATCGCGGTCTTGGCGAGGCGCAGGGCCGGAAAGCGCACGGGATCGGGAGCCTCGAAGGTCAATGTCGAGAGTGTGACCAGATCGAGCGGCGGCGTCGGCGTCGCCATGCGTCGTGGCCAAGACAGGGCAAGCGCGATGGGCGTGCGCATGTCGGGATTGGCGAGCTGCGCGAGCGACGAGCCGTCGCTGTAGGCCACGAGGGCATGAACGATGGATTGGGGATGGACGACCACGTCGAGCCGGTCCGGCGCGAGGTCGAACAGGTGATGCGCCTCGATCAGTTCGAGGCCCTTGTTCATCAATGTGGCGCTGTCGATCGTAATCTTGCGTCCCATGGTCCAGTTGGGATGCTTCAAGGCCTGCTCGGGTGTCGCAGCCGCGATCGCGGCCGGCGTCCAGGTGCGGAAAGGCCCGCCCGATGCCGTCAGCGTCACCCGCGTCACCCCGCCTCGATCGTGGCCGGCGAGTGCCTGGAACACGGCAGAGTGCTCGCTGTCGACGGGAATGAGTTCCGCCCCCGCCGCGTCCACGCAGCGCATGAACAGCGATCCGGCCGAGACGAGGCACTCCTTGTTCGCCAGACCGATGCGTCCGCCCCGCTGCACGGCCGCGAGTGTCGGGGCCAGCCCCGCCGCGCCCATGATCGCGGCCATCGTACAGTCAGCCGTGCGGCTCGCCGCCTCGATCAGCGCCGATGGACCCGCCCCGCACGCGATACCGCTGCCCTGCAGGCGCTCGATCAGACGCGGATAGGCGCGCTCGTCGGCAACCGCGGCGAAACTTGCCCTGTGCCGCAAGGCGATATCGGCGAGCGCGTCCGCATTTGCGTTGGCGGTGACAGCCTCGAGGCGAACGACCCCGCCTGAGCGGGCCACGAGATCGAGCGTCGAGGTGCCGACCGAGCCGGTGGCACCGAGCACCGTCAGCCGCATCGGCGCGGAGGTCTGCGGGGAAACCGTCGGCGCCATCGAGCTAACCAAGAAGGAGCGCCCTGGCCGGGGAGGTGACGTCGACCAGAGCCGCCAGCAGCGCCGCAGCGATCGCGGCCGTGACCAGACCGTCGATGCGGTCCATGAAGCCGCCGTGCCCGGGTATCAGATTGCTCGCGTCCTTGGTCTGGAACCGACGCTTCAAGGCGCTTTCGGCAAGATCGCCCGCCTGCGCGATCAGCGCTGTCACGCCGCCGACCAGGGCCAGACGCATCGGTGAGGCTCCTCCGACCAGGGCCGAAAATCCCGCACCTGCCGCCAACGTGCCGGCGATCGCGCCGAGCAGGCCGGCCCATGTCTTTTTCGGAGAAACCGCGGGCCACAACTTGGGACCGCCGATCAGCCGGCCGGCGAAATATGCGGCGGTGTCGGTGACGACGACCATAGCCATCAGATAGAGCACCGCCCAAACACCGTAGGGCTCGTCGCCTCGCAGCCAGACCAGGGCCACGCCCGGCAACCCGGCGAAGAGCACCCCCACCGACGACAGGATCGCGCTGCGCCCGAAACTCAGCAGCCCCACCAGAATGGCTCCGATGAGGACGGCCATGGCGCCCAGGGCCGCGAGCCCGAACGCGGCGAGGCCGACGGCCGCCAGCACCGAGACGACATGAGCGGCCATGACGACGTCGAGATCGACGCCGCGCACGATGCGGCCCCATTCCCACGCGACGATGGCGCACACGAGCGCAATCAGGACTGCGAAGACGTGTGACCCGGCCAGCGTCGCCCCCAGTGCAATCGCGGCCAGCACGACGCCGGAAACGACGCGCGGCATGAGGTCGGCGCCGACACGAGACGTGGCCGCCGGTGTCTGATCGCGGTCCGGAGTTTGCGCCATGCGACCTCTCGATCTTTCAGGCGGTGGAGCGGGCGGACAGGCCGCCGAACCGGCGCGAGCGGGTCCTGTATTCCTCGATCGCCGCCTCCAGCATCGCACGGTCGAAATCGGGCCAATAGGCGTCGAGGAATACGAACTCGGCGTAAGCAAGCTGCCACAACAGGAAATTCGACAGGCGCAACTCGCCGCTTGTCCGTATCAGAAGGTCGGGATCGGGCAAGCCGTTGGTGTCGAGCGCCGCCTCGAGCCGCTCGGCCGTGATCTCGCTGGACTTCAATGCGCCGACTTCCACCATCTCGGCCAGCCGCTGCGCCGCCTTGGCGATCTCGCCGCGAGCGCCGTAGTTGAAGGCGATGTTCAGGAACAGCGCGGAGTTCCCCGCGGTGCGCGCCACCGCAGAATCCACGAGCGCCAACAGGTCCGGCTCGACGCGCTCGCGTTCCCCGATCATGCGGATCCGTACGCCGTTGCGGTCGAGATCCTCGATGTCTTCCTGGATGTAGCTTCGCATCAGCCCCATCAGGAAGCTGACCTCGGCCGCGGGCCGCGACCAGTTCTCCGACGAGAAGCTGTAGATCGTCAGGTAGCGGATGCCCAGCTCGAGCGCGGCACGGACCGTGCGCCGCAAGGCATCCACGCCGGCGCGGTGGCCGGCTACGCGTGGAAGCCCGCGTTGCTCGGCCCATCGGCCGTTTCCGTCCATGATGATCGCCACGTGGCGCGGCATCTGGTGGTCCTTCGCCCTCTCGGCACGATCAGCGTCGGGTGATCTCGTCGTCATTGACACGACGCAGTCTCCGGGCTTCCGCAATTCGACCGCCTCGCCCCGCACATCCGAGACGTTCTCAGACCTGTTTGATCTCGGCTTCCTTCGCCGCCAGCGTCTGATCGATCTCCTTGATCAGCTTGTCGGTCAGCTCCTGCACCTTGGCCGAATTCTTACGATGATCGTCCTCGGTCATCTTGTGCTCTTTTTCGAGCTTCTTGAGGAGGTCCATGCCGTCGCGACGCACGTTGCGCACAGCGACCCGGCCATTCTCCGCATACTTGTGCGCGACCTTGGCGAGCTCGGCGCGACGATCCGCCGTCAGCGGCGGCATCGGCAGGCGAATGAGCGTGCCATCGGTCATCGGATTGAGGCCGAGGTTGGCTTCGCTGATGGCTTTTTCGACCGCCTTCACATTGCCCTTGTCCCAGACCTGCACAGAAATCGTCTTCGCATCCGGTGTCGAAACCGTGGCGACCTGATTGAGCGGCATTCGCGCCCCGTAGACCATCACGTGCACCGGATCGAGCAGATGGGTACTCGCCCGGCCCGTTCGCAGGCCCGAGAATTCCTTCTTCAGCGCATCCATCGCGCCGCGCATCCGCTTCTCGATGTCCTTGAGGTCGAAATTCTGCGCCATGCCAACCTTCCTCGTCCGTCGTCCGCCAGGACCGGCACCCGCTGCCCGCTCGCCGGGTCCGGCAGCCTCCCGGCAGATATGTCACGAACTGCCTTGAAATGCCCGATGCATTCTCGGCGCCTACTAGCCGTGCACCAAGGTCGCCTTCGCCGTGCCCTCGAGCACGCGCATGAGGTTCCCCGGCACGTCGATCGAGAACACAATTACCGGAATACCGTTGTCGCGGGCAAGCGCGACGGCCGCACCATCCATGACCTTGAGGTCCTTGGCCAGCACCTCGGCATAGGTCACGGTCGCGTAGTGCACGGCTGAGGCGTCCTTCTTCGGGTCCGCCGAGTAGACGCCATCGACCTGGGTCGCCTTGAGAACTGCGTCGCAGCCCATCTCGGCGGCCCGCAGCGCCGCCGTCGTGTCGGTGGTGAAGAACGGATTTCCGGTCCCGGCGGCGAAGATGACGACACGGCGCTCCTCTAAATGATGGAGGGCCTTGGGCCGCACGAACGCCTCGCAGACCGTCGGCATCGGAATGGCCGAGAGGACGCGGGCCGGCACATCCAACTTCTCCAGGGCGGCCTGGAACGCCAAGGCGTTCATCACGGTCGCGAGCATGCCCATGTAGTCGCCGGTCGCCCGGTCGATGCCGTTCCTGGCAGCTCCCTGCACGCCGCGGTAGATGTTTCCGCCGCCGACCACGACAGCCAGCTCGACGCCGGCCTCGCGAACCGCCTTCACCTCACGTACGAGGCGATCGACGACTTCCGGATCGATTCCGTACCCGAGGCGCCCCATCAGGGCCTCTCCGGAAAGCTTCAGGAGAAGCCGCTTGTAGCGGGGTCGTCCGTCATTGCCAGCCATGGCGCCGCACCGTTGTTTCGATGCGCGGGCTTGTAATGATCGCCGCCGCGCCTGCCAAGGCGTGCCGACGCCACCATCCACTGCCACCGGGTCTCACCCCGGCCGCGACGCCATCAGACCGGGCGGCCCCCACGGTCGCCACCGGCGAGCTGGCGCAAGCGATCGCGGACCTGGCGGGTCTCGTCGCGCCATGAGCGGGCGAAGATCTCCTCGGTGCCGAACAGCCAGTGGCGGAAGCCGCGCCGGTTCTGATCGTAGTCCGCCAGAGTCACCTGCTGGAGGCCGTTGAGGTCCGCCTGGAGCTGCTGGAGCATCTGCAGGGGCTGAGAACTCGCGACTTCCAGGAGTTCGATCCGCTTGGCGACGATGGAGACGTTGCCGGCCTGATCCGCTCGCCATGCGTCCAGATTGTCCGCGAGGACCTGCTGGCGCGAGCCGAGATCGGAGATGGCCGCCAGCATTTCGCTCTTTCCCGCCGCCCGGTCGCGGGCTGCCTGCTCGCTGAACCCGAGCGTGGTCTGCTCGATCTGTCCGAGCCGATCCGCAAGGGCGCGCCAGACCTGGTTGTTCTCGGTCTTGCTGCGTTCGATCGCCTGCTCCAGCTGGCGCAAGCGGTCGTTGACCGGCTCGGTGAGCTGGGCAATCGCGGAGGTGAGAACGAGGTTCTGCTGGTCGACGGTCTGGCGAAGTGTCTGGAAGCGGTCGGCGATCACGCCCTGCATGGCCGAGCCGGAACTCGCCTGGTTCGAGGAGATCGTCGCCACGGCCTTCTCCAGCTGCGCGATCTTCTCGCCCGCACCGCGCAACTCGTCGGCGACGGCGACCAGCTGATCGGTCACGAGATCGCCGAGGTCCACATTGCCGCCGGCCGCGGCCCTCTCGTCGAGCGTCTTGATCCGGTCGCTCACGGCCGCCCAGTTCCGCGCTCCGTCCTGGACACTGGCGGAAACCGACTTCTCGACGCCGTGCAGGCGCTCGCTCAGCGAGGTCGCCACGCGCGACAGCTCCTGAAGGCGCCCGTCGATGGCCCGCTCGATACTGTCGACACGATCGAGAACGCCGGCATCGGGCCGCGCACCCTTCATTTCACGCTGCAGATCACGCATCAGGTCCGACATCATGCGCCGATCGGCGACGAGGTCGGCCTGAAGGCCGCGGATCGCCTGCTCGATCTGATCGAGGCGCGAGGCGGAGGGGTCATAAACCGGTTGGTACTGCATCGGCGCGGCCGCAGGCATCGCTTCGCCGCGAAGGCGCGGCGCGGGCGGGACCGGCGGCGGTGCCTCGACGTAGGCCGAGGCGCGACGCTCGGGATAGTACGGCGCCGGTGGCCGAGCGGCTTCGCGCCGGGGCTCGAAGCGCTGACTCCATTCCCACTGCTGCCAATCCGGCGCGTGGCGCGCGAGCAATTGTACGGCGGCATGATCACGATAGGCCGTGAGCATCGCCCAGAGCACGGCTTCCACGCCGGCGACGTCACCGCTGCGCGCCGCGCTGTCGGAGGCCCGGCGCAGGACGTCGTCGAGTTCGGCGGCCGCGCGCGGCGTCGCGTGCGTGTTGCCGAGGCCGACCGGAATCTGGGAGGCGAGCACGGCGGCGCTCTCTCGCCGCAGATGAGCCTCGCGCACGCCGCGCTCCTCGAGGATCTGCGCGGCGGCCTCGACGCGGGTCATGGCATGGATGAGATGATCGAGGCGGACCTCGGAGGCGCCGTGGGCCTGCGCGATGTCGAAGGCATGGTTGCAGCACGCCATCACGGTTTCATCGACATAAGTCGGCTCGCCGCGGCCGCCGCCGTTGGACAGCGGCGCGCGCATGCGTCCCTGAATGGGCTGCGCCTCGGCGGCAAAGGCCTCGCGCACCGGCCGGCCGCCGGGTGTCCTCAAGTCGAGGTCCTCGCCTCTGTACGACGCCATGGCTCCACTCCTCATTGGACCCGCCGCTCACGGGTCTGCGCATACCGGGGCGAGAACCCCGCACCAGCCCAGCCGTGTGCGGAGCAATTTCCGGGCCAAGTTCATCGCCCGGCCGACGTCTACCCACGTCCGGGCGACCCGGCCGCGACTTCGTGCACTTTCATGCCGGAAGCGGGCAAACTGTTGACAGACGTAGAATAACCGCGACCGGCAGCAATGGCGAGGGCAACCCGCAGACCGATTCGGAACGAGGATTAACCGCAGCCGGTTAACGATCCGTCGGTTGCACGGGCGACCGCAGCCGCCTGGGGACCTGGCAAGCCCGACTTCGGGGGCCGGGGCGGCTCGCGCAGACGAGCGGTGGCGAACGCCCGGGGTCCCCGAAACGACCTCGCACGACGCCGGCCTGGCCTCAGTTTCCGACCAGGGCCCGCGGCACCCGCACCGGCATCGACAGGAGGATCTGCGCCATGCCTTTGCCGAGGGGATCGTTGCGCAGCGAGGCCGCGCCACCGCCGCCCAGCGCCTGCTCGCAGACGAAGTTCATCGCCGCGATCCCCGGTAGGTCGTAGCGCGTCACCTTCCCTTTCACGAGGTGACCGAGATACTGGGCGACCCGCTGCTCGGTGAGCTGGTCGCGCAGATAACCCAGCGCCTCCGGCCGCCGCGCCACGATGCCGATGTTCGACACGTCGCCCTTGTCGCCGCTGCGACCGTAGGCGACGCGCACCAACGGCACCTCGACCGCGTCCGGCCCCGCCGCCACGGCGGCGACCGGCTCCGGACGTCGAGTAGCCCCAACCGCCTCCCCGGCCGGGGACGCCGCCATCCCCGCCACCGGCACGTCTTCGCCGTCGAGCGCGACCCTGGGTGTCACCCGCGCCTTGTCGATCAGGAACGCCGACTGCTTGATGCAGGGGATGGGATCGGGCCGGCTCATGCCGCCGCCGGTGGTGCCGGGCGACCAGGAGGTTCCCGCCGGCGCGATCTCGCGGGCGAAGATGCCCAGCGCACGCTTGTCGGGGTGCATCACCGTGAGCCGCATCACCACTTCCCGCACGCCTGCCGCCGCCGCGTGCGGCCCGTAGATGCTTTCCGCGCCCACCGTCTCGATGTTGGTCGCCGTGTAGTCGCCGAGCCCGGCCTTGGCGAAGATCGCGTGCGTGCGCTCCAGGATCGCCTCGCCGGTGCGCCGCGCCTTGGCCGCGGCGTCGAAGCCGATGATGGTGAGCTGAGCGCCACACTTGAAGCCGTCCATATAGGTCGCGGAGACCTTGTAGGCCAGTGTCGGGGCGCTGCCGCGCGCGCCGCGCACCTCGACCCGGTCGGGCCCGCTCTCGGCCAACGTCACCGCCGTGAAATCGCAGATCACGTCGGGCAGGAGATAGCGCGCGGGATCGCCGATCTCGTAGAGGATCTGCTCGGCGACCGCGGGCGGGTAGACGATGCCGCCGGTACCCGCCGGCTTGGTCACGGTGAAGCTGCCGTCGGCGCGGCACTCGATGATCGGATAGCCGATGTTCGCCCAGTCGGGCACCTTTTCCCAATCCGTATGGAGGCCGCCCGTCGCCTGGCAGCCGCATTCGATGATGTGGCCCGCGAGGCTGCCCTGCGCCAGCAGGTCGTAGTCACCCGCCGTCCACCCGTGCTCGTGCATCAGCACACCGAGCGTCACCGCGCTGTCGACGCAGCGCCCCGTGATCACCACGTCGGCCCCGGCGTCGAGCGCCGCCTTGATCGGCAATGCCCCCAGATAGGCGTTGGCGGTCATCAGCTTTTCCGGGATAGCCCGGCCGCTGATCAGATCAGTCGCGCCGGCGGCGCGCAGGGCGGGGACGTCGGCCGTCACGTCGTCGCCGGTCACCACCGCGATTTTGACCGTGAGCCCCGCATCCTTTGCGAGGGCCGCGAGCGCTGCCGCGCACCCGGTGGGATTGAGCCCGCCGGCGTTCGAGACCACGCGCAGGCCGCCGCCCGCCACCTGCCGCAGGATGCTCTTCATCGCGACGGAGACGAAATCGGTGGCGTAGCCGAGCTCGGAGTTCTTGGCGCGCTGCGCCGCCAGGATCGACATGGTCAGCTCGGCCAGATAGTCGAACACGATGTAGTCGACGCCAGCCGCCGCCAGTTGCGGCGCTCCCACCGAGGAATCGCCCCAGAAGCCGGAAGCACCGCCGATCCTGACCACGCTCCCGCTCATGGACGTCCCCTGCCCGCTCGAAGGTTTCGCGGCAGACTACCTCGCCCCTCGCGCGCTGTCAGGAGAGGCGCCGGGGCGGCAGATCGCGGGAACGATCGCGTCTGGCGGCCGGACGACGCCATCCACTGCTCGCAAGCGCGGCGAGAGGGAGCGGACCGCTGCGGACCTGGCCTTCCCCGGTTCCCCAAAACGGGCGAGGCGCGGCAGGCGATGCATAACTCTGCCCCCAAGCCTCACGCCTTCGCCGCCGACAGGCGTTCGGCCGTCTCGAAGAAGCGCGCCACCAGCCCGAGGCGGCGGCGTTCGGCGCGGCAGATCGCGTATTCGGCGACCGCGACGCCGGCATCCTCGATCTCGACCGCGGCCAGACGGAAATCGTTGCCGGCCTCGCTGGCGAACACCAGCCCGATGCCGAACCCGGCCGCCACCGCTTCGCGCACCGCCTCCCGCGTCTCCACGTCGAACATCTGGGCGGGCTGGATCCCCGCCGCCTTCAGGCGACCGACCGTGACCTCGCGCGTGATCGAGCCTTTCTCGCGCATGACGATGTCGCGCCCGCCCAGCGACCCGAGCGAGACGCTCGGCAGCCGCGCCAGGGAATCGCCGGCGGGCACGAGCAGCACAAGCCGGTCCTCGCGGATCTTGAGCGAGGCGAGGCGCGGATCGTCGATCGCCTTGGCCATGACGCCGACGTCGGCCTCGTCCGAGAGAACCTGCGCGATCACGTTCTGCGAGTTGTCGATGCGCAGGGCGAAGGCGATCCCTCGCGCCCGCCGCTTCATCTCCGAGAGGATGGGGAACACGTGCACCGCGCTGTCGGCGGCGATGCGCAAACCGCCCTTCACGTCGGTACGGTCGCTGGCCAGCACGGCCTCGACCTCCGTCATGGCGCCTTCCAGCCGCTGGGTGGCGCGGTACAGAAGCTCGCCGACGACGGTGAGCCGGATCCGCCCGCCGGAGCGCTCGAACAGTGCGGCGCCCATCGTACGTTCCAACTGGCGCACCTGGGCCGACAGGGTCGGCTGGCTGACCCCGGCGAGGCGGGCGGCGCGGGTGAAGCCGCCGACGGTGGCGACCCGGTGGAAGGCGAGGACATGGGTGAGATTCATGGTGGGGTCCGCGCTGGAGATCACCGCGCATTATAGGCATAATCTATGTGAATGATCGAGGGCATCGACTTGGCCGATGCCCGGCAGACCTCTAGGGTGGTGCTGTTAGCTGACCCGCCGGACGGGGCTGCCGCGTCGCGAGCCGCCTCATCGTCTTCAGTCGCCCGGCGTCTCGATCACCCCGCCCCGGCCGGCCGTGTTCGTGCGGACCAGCCCGCGCGCCCGCCTTCGGGAGTTCCTGCCGATGCCGACCACCCAGACCGCCGCCCCTGGCCGCTCCGAAACCGGCGACCCGCTTCTTCTCACGCCCGGCCCCCTCACCACCGCGAAGTCGGTGAAAGAGGTCATGGTGCACGACTGGGGGTCGCGCGATGCAGCCTTTCTCAAGATCAACAAGTCGGTGCTGGAGCGCCTGCCGGAGATCATCCACGGCCAGGGCCGCTTCGTGACCGTGCCGATGCAGGGCTCGGGCACCTTCGCCGTCGAGGCGATGCTGACCACTTTCGTGCCGCCCAAGGGCAAGTGCCTAGTCCTGATCAATGGTGCCTACGGCCATCGCGCGAAGAAGATCCTGACCATCGCCAACCGCCAGACCGTGGTCCACGAGACGGCCGAGGACACACCGCCGGATCTCAAGAAGGTCGATCAGCTTCTGGAGCGCAACAAGGACATTACCCACGTCTTCACGGTCTACTGCGAGACCACCAGCGGCGTCGTCAATCCGGTCGAGGAGATCGCCCGGCTCGTCGAGAACCACGGCCGCCGCCTGCTGATCGATGCGATGAGCGCGTTCGGCGCCATGCCGCTCGACGCCCGCCGCGTGCGCTTCGACGCGGTCGCGGCATCGTCCAACAAGTGCATCGAGGGCATCCCGGGGCTCGGCTTCGTCCTCTGCCGCCAGACGGCCCTTGAAGAAACGGCCGGCAACGCGACGACGCTGGTCCTCGACCTGCACGACCAGTGGCAGAACTTCGTCAAGACCGGCCAGTACCGCTTCACGCCGCCGATCCATGTGATCGTCTCGTTCCATCAGGCGCTCGAGGAGTTCTTCGCCGAGGGCGGACAGCCGGGCCGCGGCAAGCGCTATTCCGACAACGGCCGCGTGCTCAGCGAAGGCATGCAGGCGCTGGGCTTCGCGCCGCTACTGCCGCCCAAGCTGCAGGCGCCGATCATCTACACCTTCCACATGCCGAAGGATCCGCGCTTCGTGTTCCAGAGCTTCTATGACAAGCTCAAGGACCGCGGTTACGTGATCTATCCGGGCAAGCTCACCGTCGCCGACAGCTTCCGCATCGGCTGCATCGGCCGGATCGACCAGAACCACATGCGCGCCTTCCTCGACAACGTGCGCGAGGTCCTCGCCGAGATGGGCGTCACAGATCTGAAGGCGGCTGCCTGACAACTACGGCCGCCCGAGACTATCGTTCGATCATCACAGCGCATCTGCGGCGCGAGCCGCCGCGCATGCGCGCCTGGAGTCCGGCATGACCGCGAAGACAATCACCTGCAACGGCCGCAGCTATGCCTGGCCCAAGGCCCCCACGGTCGTCGTCTGCCTCGACGGCTCCGAACCCGGCTACATCGAGAAGACGATCGAGGCCGGGCGCGCGCCGTTCTTCGCGCGCATGATGACGGAGGGCGCCAACCTGCTGGCCGACTCGGTCATCCCGAGCTTCACCAATCCCAACAATCTCTCGATCATCACCGGCCGTCCTCCGGCGGTTCACGGCATCGCAGGCAACTTCTTCTACGACCCTGCGACCAAGACCGAAGTGATGATGAACGATCCCAAGTTCCTGCGCGCGCCGACCATCCTGCGCGCGTTCCACGATGCGGGAGCCAAGGTCGCCATGGTCACGGCGAAGGACAAGCTCCGCCTGCTGCTTTCGAACGGCCTCGACTACGCGAGCGGCCGGGCCATCGCGTTCTCCTCGGAGCGCGCCGACAAGGCGACGAAAGCGGACAACGGCATCGACAACGCGCTCGCCTTCGTCGGCAAGCCGCTGCCCGACGTCTACTCGGCCGACCTGTCGGAGTTCGTGTTCGCCGCCGGCGTGAAGCTCATGGACAGCTTCCGGCCGGATCTGATGTACCTGTCGACGACCGACTACATCCAGCACAAGGTCGGACCCGGCACGAAGATCGCCAACGACTTCTACGCGATGATCGACGGCTACCTCGCCGCGCTCGACAAGCTCGGCGCGATCGTGGTCGCCACCGCAGACCATGGCATGAACGACAAGCACAAGGCCGACAAGTCGCCGAACGTGATCTATCTCCAGACGCTGTTCGACCAGTGGCTCGGCAAGGACAAGGCGCGAGTCATCCTTCCGATTACAGACCCCTACGTGGTCCATCACGGCGCGCTCGGATCGTTCGCCACCGTGCACATTCCCGCCGGCGCCGATGCAGCCGACCTCATCGCGCGACTGCGCAGGATCGAGGGCATCGACCAGGCCATCACTCAGGCCGAGGCCTGCCAGCGCTTCGAACTGCCGGCCGACCGGATCGGCGATCTCGTCGTCACCTCGACCCGCCACATGACGCTCGGCACCGCACCGGAAAAGCACGACCTCTCCGGCCTCGACGAGCCGTTGCGCAGCCACGGCGGCCTCACCGAGCAGCGCGTGCCGATGATCGCGAACCGCAAGCTCGGCAGCCTGCCGCAGGCCCTGCGCAATTTCGACGTGTTCCACGTGGCGCTCAACGCGGTGGCATGACCATGTGTGGGATCGCACCGCGCGCCGACATCTGTGGTCAGCGCCCCGAACCGAACGGCGAGGTCCGCAGATGACTGCCGAAATCGAGCGCTATTTCGCCGCGGAGCGCGCCGAAAGCTGGCTGTTCATCGCCATCGGGGTCGTCGCGATCTCGTTCGCGGTCTATCTGTTGTGGCGTCACGGGAATGCCGTGTCGAAGGGGCTCGCTATTCCGTTGATTGCCGTGGGCTTGATCCAGATCGTGGTGGGCGGCACCGTGGCGATCCGGACGCCGGCCCAGGCCGCCGCGCTCATTGCGCAGCAGGCGCGTGATCCTGCCGCCTTCAAGCGCGAGGAATTGGCGCGCATGGCGCCCGTGATGGCGAACTTCCGCACTTACATGTGGATCGAGGTCGCATTCATCCTGGTCGGCCTCGCATTGACCCTCACCATGCAGAACCCCTTCTTCCTCGGCATCGGCATGGGCATGCTCGTCCAGGGCGCACTCATGCTGCCGGCCGACATCACTGCGCAGGCGCGCGGCAGCGTCTATCAGGCCGCTGTCGCCCGCATGCCCTGATACCCTGAAGCCGTGATCATCTTGTTCCACCCATGACGCGAGTCGGACGCGAGGCCACCATGCAAGAAAAAGTCGTTAAGCCCGCCGATGTGAAGCTGCCCATCAAGGCGCACGAGAAGATGCGCATCGCCGGAAAGCTCGTCGATGCCGACGAGCGGGTCGAGGTCTACAACCCCTACACCGGCAAAGTGGTGGGCACGGTGCCGGCGGCGAACCCCAAGCAGGTGGCGGAAGCCTTCAAGATCGCCAACGCCTACCAGCCGAAGCTCTCCCGATACGACCGCCAGAAGATCCTGATGCGGACGGCGGAGATCCTCGCCAAGCGCCGGGATGAGATCGCAGCCCTCATCACCGCGGAATCGGGGCTGTGCTGGAAGGACTCCACATACGAAGTCGGCCGCGCCTACGACGTCTATTCGCTGGCCGGCCAGCTCGCGATCCGCGACGACGGCGAAATCTATTCCTGCGACGTCACTCCGCAGGGCAAGCCGCGCAAGATCTTCACGACGCGGACGCCGCTGCTCGGCGTGCTGTCGGCGATCACCCCGTTCAATCATCCGCTGAACATGATCAGCCACAAGCTCGCGCCCGCGATCGCGACCGGCAATCGCATCGTCGCCAAGCCGACGGAGCTGACACCGCTCACCGCGCTCGTGCTCACCGACATCCTCTACGAGGCGGGCCTGCCGCCGGAGATGCTGTCGATGGTGACCGGCAATCCGCGCACGATGGGCGATGCCATGATCACTGATCCCCATGCCGACGTCGTGACCTTCACCGGCTCCGTCAAGGTCGGCAAGTACATCGCCGAGAAGGCCGGCTACAAGCGCATCGTGCT